>NZ_JBHUNA010000031.1:0-31292 GCF_042685205.1 Lentibacillus juripiscarius | reverse complement strand
CTCACTTTTGGTTCTTTCAAAAGTGTAGTTACACTTGTGCAAACAAGAATATTTGCATATTCTTGTTTGCCAAAAAAGTTGGAGCGGTAATCCGAAAAGCAGATTGCTCCACTTCTCAGATCCGTCGCGATGAACCGACACCGATCGGTTTCATCTATTATCTCAGCTTTCAATTTGACATCGTGGGGCTGGAGTTAATTCCAGATGCTAAAGCATCTGATTTCCAACCTTTGACATCTGTTTTATCATACTGGCTGTTTTGTTCAGTTTTCAAAGAGCAATTTGATTGCTGTCGTTTTCGCGACGTATAATACTATATCATCGCTGCAATAAAAAGTCAATGGGATATTCAATATTTTTTATAACCAGTTGAATAAATCCTTTCGAAGTGTCTAACCTCCGAGTCAGTGACAGTTGTTTTGCTGACAACAAAAAATAATATAGCATAAATATTTTTCGAGTGCAATAGATAAACCAAAAAAATTCATCGAAAAAACATAGTTTATCATATTTTTTCTGTATTAAGCGTTAAAAACGTTAGATATAGGGCTGACAATGAGCAGCCACCATTCCGTGCAACAGCAGAATAGCACAGAATCCCAATCTTTGTCCATGATACATGCCCGGGAGTTTGGGCAAACGCTGAAGTTCTATATATTCTCTGCATGCACCGTCCCTATTCAACAGAGCCAATCAGCATGTAAAAGTGAATCCCCCCTTAGTCCAGCTCTTGAACTAGCTTTACTGATGATCGGAACGTTTTGGTATGTACTTCATGCATTCCTGCTGGTTTGCCACCCGCCGGTATAAATTAAACATGGTTTGGTATCGTTCTTTCATGGCATCTTTCACCATAGCGTCTATACGGGAATCCTCCATGTCCATCAGTAATTCCTCAAGCTCACGTTTTATTACATATTCCATTTCCTTTTGTTCTTCATCATTAATCAAAAATCCCAGCATGCTGAACACCTGACCTTCAACTAAATATGTCTGTTTCTTGTTGTTCCCTTTTAGCGACCGTTTAAACAATTCAACCGCATTTTTAGGTAAATCGTCACGGATTGTTTAGGGTTGGATTAGATGACGCTAAACTATACATTAGATATCTTGCCTTGTCGCTAAAGAGATTCTTATGAAACTTAGAAGTCCTTATGCTTTAAAGTATAACCCTTGCCCTTATGCAATAAGAAAATACTTATACTTTATTTAACTGCTAAAAAACTCCGGACGATTCACGCTCCGTTTATTAGCGTTACTATTCCCAAGGTACCCTCTAGTTTATCCCCTTTGGACTGCAATATTTTTATGGAACGGAACTCCTCCTCCTTCTCGGGGATTTTAAAACGAAGAAAAGTGTTCATATAAGCAGAACTTGTACATAGAATGGAATTAAGGACTGTTGAGGGGAATGATTTCATGGAACATTTTTATACATTTCGGTTCAAAAAGTGGAAACGTTATTTGGCGGTTGTTATATTCGCATTATTTGCAGCTTCATTCCTCTGGTTTCAACGTGATGGCACTTTATCGGTTTTATCCAAAAATGAACCACTTGCTTTGACCAAAGGGAATGCGGACGAACCCCAAATTGCTTTGACTTTCAATATAAGCTGGGGAGAAGAAAAAGTGCACGATATTCTGGAAAAGCTTAAAGAAAAAAAGGTACAAGCCACATTCTTCGTCAGTGGTGAGTGGGCTGAACGTCATCCCGATATTTTAGAGGAAATTACCGAACAGGAACACGAACTGGGGATGCTTGGCTATCGTTATAAAAGCTACCTTGATCAGGAAATCGAAGAAGTGAGGAAAGATTTAGTCCAGGCCAAAGATGTCTTTGATAAACTTGGATACGAAGATACGGACCTTCTTCGTCCACCAAACGGCCACTTTAATAAAGAGATTATCGAACTCGCCGAAAAGCAGGGTTTTACCGTCACACATTGGAACGTTAATCCAAACGATTGGAAAAACCCTGGGACTGACAAGATCGTAAACTTTGTCATGAATGAGACATCCAACGGCGATATTATCCTGTTGCACGCATCGGACTCGGTCAAACAAACTGCTAAAGCGCTGGAGACCATTTTGCCCGGTCTGAAAAATAAAGGTTTCCAATTTGTATCTATATCCGAACTAATCAACCAGGCGCATGCCGAATCCAAACCGGCTAAATGAAGATAAATAAGCAAAACAAAACCCCAACTCTGGAAAATTGGGGTTTTGTTCAGTTATGTTTTTTTAGGTGCTGCTTTGGCTGACTTTTGACCGGAATTATTGCCTGCTGATGATTTCACACTTCCTGTCAGCTTATGCAGAATAAGCAGCTGGTATGTATTACAAACCAGCAATGGAATAATCATGAGCCATGCATAATCTGTTCCACTTGTTCGCAGTCCAGGCACCCATTCCACCGAGGTAATGACAACCATTAAAAACAATGCCGGTATAAATGCTTTCCGATTTGTTGCGCGTGCCTTGATAGTGGACACAATCCATCCATACCCAAAAATAGCCGCCGCCATCAATATAAGCCAAAAAATGGAGATGCTGCCTTCTGTACTTGTATACGGAAAGTAAACCAAGTCAAACATAACAAATGCAATCAAAAGCACCTGCACTGTCGGCCAAAATGAACGGAACAGACTAAGCCCAAACTGATTGATAAATAAATATGCAAAAAAGCCTGTCTGGCTAATGACACTGAAGACAAAGCCAAGTCCGAGGAAAAAGACAACCAGCCCCGCCAGCTCCAGAAAATCAAACGGATTCAAATTATTGGCATAGGACGCGGATTTCACAAAAAAGCTGGTAATTAACCCTGCGACGCCCCCAATCATTAACGTTTTAAAAAATAAACCTGTCACTTTCCGACTATCCAAAATATGCTCCTCCTAAAATCATGATGAACATCCACCAACATTTTAGCATGAAACCCTCTTTTTTTCCTCCTCAAATGCATATTTTTCGCCTTGTAACACACAGTAAAGACAAGAGGAAGGAGGACTTGAGCATGCTTCGAACAATTTTTGGTGCCCTGTTCCTGATACTCGCCATGACCATCTCCGGCTGCAGCGGACAAGAAGCTGCTGGAGAGAAGGCGGATTACGATGCGACGAAAAAAATGGTTGTTGACATATTGCAGACAGAGGACGGCAAAAAAGCACTTAAAGATATATTATCTGACAAACAGCTGAAACAGCAGCTTGTGATGGATTCAGAAGAGGTAAAGAAGGCCATCAATGAAGCTCTTTCCTCTGATAAAGCAAAGGACATGTGGAAAAAATTATTTGAAGACCCCAAATTTGTTAAAACGTACGCAAAATCCATGTCTGAGCAGCACAAGAAATTGATGAAGGAATTAATGAATGACTCTGAATTTAAGCAGCAAATGATTGATGTAATAAAAGATCCGCAAGTAACGGACCAAATGCTGAGTGTGATGAAAAGCCAGGAATTCAGTAAACATTTGGAAGAAAAGATACAAAAAACACTTGAAACACCGCTTTTCCAGGAAAAGATGACAAAAATTCTGCTGAAAGCTGCTGAAGAGAAATCCAAACAGCAAGGACAACAGCAATCGCAAGATAGTGGCAGCGGCGGTTCCGGCGGCGGTGGTTCCGGCGGTGGTGGATCTGGTGGTGGAACAAGCTAAACTGGAGCATTAATAAAAGAGGTGGTCTCATTCCACCTCTTTATAATGCAGAACAGCATCTGGCTCAGCCTAGGCAGCTGGGCTATTGCTTCTTTTTATTCCTCTACTTTCGCGACGATTTTCGCTGCAATCTTATGGTATTCTTTACCAAGCGGATGATCCTGCTGATAAACCGATGGAGCAAACTCATCCTCTTCTTCATATGGCTGTTGCAGTGGTAAATGACCAAGCACTTTTGTCTTTAGAACATCAGCCAGCTTTTCTCCGCCGCCTTTTCCGAATACATACTCTTTTTCCCCTGTTTTCTTACTTTCATAATAGGCCATGTTTTCAACGACACCAAGAATATCATGCTCTGTTTTCAGTGCCATCTGACCGGCTCGGGCAGCCACAAATGCAGCAGACGGATGTGGCGTGGTCACAATTAGCTCCTTGCAGCTTGGGATCATTTCATGAACATCCATTGCTATATCCCCCGTTCCCGGTGGAAGGTCAAGCAGCAAATAGTCCAAATCGCCCCATTCCACTTCTTTAAAAAAACTGCTGAGCATTTTGCCAAGCATCGGCCCGCGCCAGATAATCGGGGAGTTGTCCTCCACAAAAAAGCCCATGGAAATAACTTGTACACCGAAACGTTCAACCGGGATAATTTTTTCACCGCGAACTTGCGGCCTATTTTCAATCCCCATCATATCCGGCACACTGAAACCATAAATATCCGCATCAATAATGCCAACTTTTTTGCCAAGCCGCATCAGTGACATGGCCAAATTCACTGTTACCGTTGATTTGCCGACACCGCCTTTACCACTTGCAACAGCAATGAAGTTAGGCTGTTTAGCTCCGCCCATGAGTGTTTTTTCCTGTTCCGCCTCAGCGGCTGGTTGGTATTTCTGGATAACCTCATCAGGTAGCTGCTCAAACCGGAGACCGACAGTTGTTGCTCCATTCTTCTTCAGGATACCAACAATTTCCTGCTGCAGCTGCATCTGTTCGGCCGTATTGGTTTTAGCAATGCCGATTTTTACACTGACATGTTTCTTATCTTCCTTGATGGTAATTTCGTTTATGCCACCGGTTTCTTCCAGGGTTTTATGTATAAACGGATCATTGACAGGATTAAGCAATTCCCTTACTTCTTCTTTTGATAACACGGTTGGTCACCATCCCTTTCCTAGCGTATATATGAACATCTGCTTCCATCATTCCATATAACGCCAGTATAACACAAATCACACGATTTCTAAGTGATTTGAATCATGGGAAAGGATGGATTCATTTCTGCGGTTCTTCCGTAATATAACGAAGCATGCCTTCATAAATGCTGGTAGCCATTTTCTCCTGATAGGTCTCTTTCTTCAAGTTCTCTAATTCCTTTTGGTTGGACAAAAACCCGATTTCAACAAGGGCACCCGGTACTTTAGCATGTTTCAGCAAATAAACATTATTAATAGCGAGCGGCGTCCTGGTTGTATTCTCCAAGTTGCGGGTGATTTCAGCCTGGATCATTTCGGCCAGGTGTTGGTTTTTGCCATCCTCCGGGTTATAAAACGTTTGTGCACCGTGCCACTTTTCCGAAGAAAGCGCGTTTAGGTGAAGGGTAACAAAGAAATCCGCTTCCTTGTCGTGAATAAATTGAAGCCGGTTTCGGATATCTTCCGCTTTCCGGCGTGACAACCCTTCTGTGTCAGCCTTTGCCAAGTCCTTATCCGTTTCCCTTGTCAAGTAAACAAGTGCACCGGATTGCTGCAAATAGTCACGTGTTTTTTTGGCAACAGAAAGCGCAATATCCTTCTCCAGCGTTTCATCTTTTCCGACTGCTCCTCCATCCACACCGCCATGTCCAGGGTCAATGACGATTGTCTTTCCGGACAAAGGTAGGGACCACGTCTCCCATGTTGAATCCGCTTTTTCGATTGGATACTGAATAAGCATCGCCAGTACAATCAAACCTGCTCCCCACATCAGCACATTCTTCATTCGTTCCATACCGTTCGCCCCTTCTCATTCTCCTGCTTGGACCATTCTATGGGACAAGAATGCATTTTATGATAAAATGGGTGTATCCACAGAAAAACGATAAAGAAAACTCAGCTAACGCCAAGCCCTATAGGCTCAGGCGATTGCCTTAGGTGAACTTATGCAGTAAGAAAGTATTTATACTTTCTTAACTGCCAGGAAAGGGGGATTGGTCAAATGGACTGGGCAGGAATCGGCATCCTCCTTATTGGTCTCGCATCCGTTGCTATAGCAATCTTACTGATTAAGCCGCTGAAAAAGCTAACAGGCATTCTTTCCAGCCTGCAGAATACAACCAGTGAACTGCCTGAACAAGTGGCAGGTATCATGACTGATGCCAGCAGCACACTTCGTTCGGGAACCACCGCCATCAGTGGAGTTAATCAGCAGATAAGCAAACTGGATCCCGTCATTCAAATTGCCGGCGATATTGGCAAAGCAGTACAGAATCTTTCAGCATCGGCCGCAGCCATTAACCAGGAAATGAAAGCAAAAACAGACAACGCCATCATGAAACGCTACAACCTGGAATGGGTATACGGTATTGCTGCATTAGGCTACTGCGTCTGGCAACGAAGAAGATAGAAAAGACCCCTCTTTCGAGAGGGGTCTTTTTAATCGTCCTGCGCTTCATGATTGCCCATTTTTTTGTCCACAGATGAACTGAACCTTGCCAGTGGAGAAGTCAGTTTTCTGGAAGCCTCACCGACATCCCGGACCATATAAAATAGCGGGCTAAGTGTGTGCAGCTTATCATTCACTTCTGAAATGGTCTGATTTGTTTGGTTGAGTGCTGTGCCGGTTTCCCTGAAAAGATCATCAAGTTGATCGGGCAGGTGTTCCATCGTTTTTTCCATTCCCCGGAGCACATTTGCCAAATTGTTCAGTGTCCAGGCTGCATACACCGCGATAATAAGTAAGGCTACCCCAATTAAAATAACGCCTATTCCGGTTAAACTCATAATCATCCCTCATCTCCTGTCCATTTTTCGTTGGTACCTGAAGTGTTGTCTTCCTTCTTTTCGTCCCGTTTCCACCGGTGATATACCTTATTAGCGACTTCCCCCCATTTAAGGGTCTCCGTCAGCTTGTCCACAAATTGCGGTGACCGCAGCGCCGACAGTTTATTCGTTTTCGAATGCAGCAGCCTGTTGCATGTATGAACAGCACTTCCCATATACTGAAGTGAATCGAACAGGCCATCTGTCGCGCCAAGTTTATCATGCAGATTTTCTGTTGTTTTACCTGTTTCCTCCATTGTTTTCCGCAGTTCCGGTGTAATATGGTTCATTTTATTCTCCACATCACCCAATGTCTTACTGAGGGTTTCCATCGTGTCCGCAGCACGCTTTAATGCAACTGATGCAAAGACAGCAACAACAGCAAAAGCTACAGCACACAGCAGAACCCCTGTATAAACCAGCTCCATCCTTTATGTCCCCCCTCTTCAAACCATTCACAGCCATATCCATCCGACAGCAGCCGGCCATCCACTGCTGATAAAATGTTTTTGAGAAATTATTCCACGCTTCCAGCAGGACCAAACATTATCTGGCCAAGAGTCCTGTGACTATATACCGTTTCCAATTTACATTATCATATTTCCCCAACTGTTTCCATTCTATGTCTTGCAGTTTCAATGGCGTAATGAACACAGTACCTTCGCGGAATTGATCCCGATCATCTGCAGCAACCCATTCCCCTGGCTCGACACCCTTTGTCAGTTCGGCAAAGTTATTTGTAACAATCCCGGTTTCAACAGGCTGTTTTGTCAGCGTCCCCTCACTCGTCATCTTCCATAGGTTATTTCCGGCCAGCAGTTCCTGTCTGATAGCAGGGGCATCCTCCGACTTTGCTGTTGTGATGGCCACATCTGCATGGTAACCCGGCAGCAGCCCTCCTGTATGTTCATCAAACGTAACCTGAAAAGCATACGCACTCTCGCCGTCTACATGAACGGATTCTGGGTTATCAGCAAGCATACCCAGCGCCCCGTTTATCACAGTGTCACCTTCATGGATGGCAACCTCAGCAGGCATTTCCACCTCAGCCTCCATTCGCTGTGCTTCTGTCAGCTGACCTTCTGCATACAGTTCGGTTCCACGGATGGTGACAACGGGATTGTCCAGCGATTCAGACAATGCCATGACACTTCCTTCGTACGGACTTGTTGCCGTCACCGTTTCACCATTTGACTCCAGCTCCGACAGCTGCATCTGAATGCTTTCCAGTTGTGCGCGTTTTTGGGCGAGCTCCATTTCTTTTTCCATCAAAAATTCCTCTTTCAGGTAATTGGCCTCGACTGACCGTCCTTCCAGCTCGAGGCTGCTATTTTCTCCCTCAAAAACAGCATTGGTGTCTGTTTCGGGGATCCGGTAGGCTGACAGAGATGCGACCGCCTGCTCCATCGCACCAATTTCATCGGTTAATTGGCGCTGTTTTTGCTCCAAATCTGCCTTTGTTTCCGCATAATTATCCACTTCGTACGAATAGAGCGGGTCACCAACACGGACAGCAGACCCTTGTTCCACCAAGAATTCCTGAAAACTTCCCCTTTTTTTATCAAAATAAACCGGTTTCTTATCAGCAGCCAATACGCCCTTTGTTTCGATTGTTTCCGCCATATCTTTTTCAGCAACTGCCGCCCAGTCCTGCACATAGGACACTCGTGCTACTTCCCCCTCATCATCCAGAACGATAAGGAGACAGTTCACACCAAGTAAAATGACAACTAATGCTATAAACAGTTTTCTTCGATTCATCCAAACCACCCGCTTAAGAGATGTTGATCCATACTGGCCAAAGCTGCGGTGCCAGCCCAATACAACAAATGAATAAAGACGACACTTACCCAGATCCAGCCCTTTTTAACTGTCGACAAATAGGAAAGAAAAGCTGCTTGAAACCAAATGATCCAGAGCTGAAACACGGATACAGCACCAAAAAGGTAAATAACCCACGGAATATCAGATATATACATTGCGATAATACCAAAGGAAAATGGTGATACAAACCAGTCCAACCCGGCATAAACGGCCAGCGGGATCCAAATCAGCCGTTCTATTAGCATCACAGTAAGAACAACCTGCTGCATGACCAGTAACTTCCGGTAATGGATCTTAGTAATAAAATAGAAAATGAGCGATGGGACAAATAGAATAAGCAAGCCAAATAAAATTGCGAAACCAATTCTGCCAATAATGAACCACAGCTTACCCGCTTCATATCCCAAAAAGCCAAGTGCAGCTGCATCGTCGGAAATAGGGCCTGTACCTATTCCTAAAACTGCCATCCCGAGGTAGACCCCAACACTGAATAGGATAAGCAATGAACTTGTCCGCCAAAGTCCCTTGATTACTTCTGCTTTTTTCACACGCAGCAGACTGTCAGCAACCGGAAAGAAAAATCTAATTATGTTTACCTTATATGTCATCGTTTACCCTTCCCCTACTATAACCTTCATGATCATTATGTTTTCTATCTCCTTTGAGACTCCCACGGCTAAAGCCGCAAGCCCTATACTTCTTGGTATGACGGGTGGGATTCTTTAGTGATTAAACGTCCGCAATCCATTTCTCTTTTGGACAATCCTCAGGGCGAGGGCATCTCATTGCCCCTCCTAAGAATTTCTTCTTATCTCCCAAATCCTTGCAAGTAGAACGAGACTTTCGTTTTACATATTTGTTCCGTCTACCATTTCCGAAGAAACGTGTTACTCCTTCGCTCGGAGCGGAAATCACTGCTTACCTCTACGTCACTGTTTATAGAAATTGTTAAGTAGGGTTTCATCCTAAATTACAATCTCTTAAATTAAAAGAAATCTAGAAAAAAAGGCTGTCGCCTCGGTATCATCGCATCAAGCTGGGCAACTGCTTCTCGGTCTCCTTGAATAAGACCAGCCCCGTGAAGCTCAGCCGGCCGTTTATAGCCGAGCAGCATAGCAGCCAAATGACCGGTGTTGCACTGAATACCTAGCTGCTTGCTGTCAGACATTGACAAATGGGTCACATTTGTTCCTGTCTCTGATTGCCTTACATGATAGGCCCCGCTGTTTTCCGGCAGAAATGAATCATTGATATGTAATACAACAGACGTGCCAGCATTGCGGAAAGGAAATTGACGTAGAAAAGTATGTACATCAACAATCCGAGCCATAAAATAAGGTTTCAACTTTTGCTCAAACCGTGGCTCGTCCAGCATTAGTGGCAAATTATCGTGTTCAGGGACGCTCATTACCACCGTTTCCGCCATAGAGTCGTGATTGGCAATAAACTGGAGAAGCAATTGCTGCGCATTCAATGAATTAGGCACGATTTCCTGGATACGCACCAGCTCATTCTCGACTTTATAAAGCATATAGCCTTCAGCAGTTCCGTCTGCACCGTAAGCAACCGCCTTATGCCAATTGTCTTTCAGAACACGCTGCTGCCACCACTTCGCATCTCGGTCTAGCATCCCATTGAACCGCTTGGCATACTCGGTATAGACAGCTTGTAATGTGCCCAGTTCCTCCCCCATACGGCGAACATATCCGCTTGTATGCCATTCCCGCTTCAATCGTGTGATAGGCATGCGGTATTCCTTTTTCGAGAAGACATGCTGCCATCCGTACTTTCGGTAAAAGGCAAACGAAAATGGATGAAGAAAAGATAGAGTTTGCCCATTTTGGCGCATATAGCGGAGTGCATGTTTCAGAAGCTGTTTCACAGCCCCCTGCCGGCGATGCTCCGGCCATGTCGCGACTGAGCTAACACCGCCTATCGCAAAGCGTTCCCCATTAATATAGCAATATAGAGGAATAAGATGCAGTTTCGCGGCAAGTTCGCCCTCCTGCATCCAACCCCAGATAATGTGACGCCAGGCCTCTTCCTTCTTCTTTTCAAATGCTTCATCGGAGAGCGTATATTGAAATGCAAATTGTGACAACGAAAAAATAGCTTCTGCGTCTGTTTCTGCAGCTAATCGCTTAATCAAAGAACAAATCCCTCCCATCACAAAAAATCAGCTATCCCTATGATACAAGTAAATGTACCAAAATGAAACAGTTTTCAGATAGACTCCATTACAACAAAATCTTATAACACACAAAAAACTCTCTTTTCCTTAAAGAAAAGAGAGTTTTTCTTCCATAAAGCAATATTAACGCTTGGAGAATTGTGGTGAACGGCGAGCGCCTTTAAGACCGTACTTCTTACGTTCTGTCGCACGCGCGTCACGAGTCAGATAACCTTCACGCTTCAGTGTTGCGCGGTACTCTGGATCAGCTTCTAGGAGTGCCCGGGCAACACCGTGGCGAATAGCTCCGGCTTGTCCGGTGAAACCTCCGCCATCAACATTCACAAGAACATCATACGTTCCTTCTGTTTCTGTTGCTGCTAAAGGCTGTTTCAAAATAATGCGTTGTGTTTCGTATGGGAAATAATCCTCAGCGTCACGTTTGTTAATGATGACACGGCCAGTTCCTGGAACCAGACGTACACGAGCAGTTGATTTCTTACGACGGCCAGTGCCATAGTATTGTACTTGTGCCAATTGGTTAACCTCCTTTTAATTATCCGTGAAGTTCGTAAGCTTCCGGTTGTTGTGCTTGATGTTTATGCTCAGCGCCTCTATATACGTGCAATTTTTTACCCATTCTGCGTCCCAGTGATCCTTTTGGAAGCATGCCTTTAATCGTCGTTTCCAGCATCTTCTCAGGATAGCTTGAGCGCATGACATTAGCGGAACGTGCTTTCAGTCCGCCTGGATGGTTGGAATGACGGTAATACATTTTATCCGTCAGTTTTTTTCCAGTCAATTCGATTTTTTCAGCGTTAATAATGATGACATGGTCACCGGTGTCAGCGTGTGGTGTGTATGTTGGCTTATGCTTCCCGCGCAGGATTGCAGCAACTTCACTTGCTAAACGGCCAAGACGTTTGCCTTCAGCATCCACAACAAGCCATTTGCGTTCAATGTTATTTTCATTTGCCATGAAAGTTGTGCGCATGGTCGTTCCCTCCATTTTTAATCTTATTCATTTCAACGTTTATCTTTTATATTTTCATCATAATTAGTTTCCGGGGCTAATCATGGTTCAAAATAAAATGCCACAAATCATCATATACCAGAAACGTGTGAATGTCAAGGTTTCAACAGTTTTTGAGTAGAGTTGATACGCATCCCAGCACACCCTTTAACATCAGAATTTTCTCAAATCATAACATATATTTTTACTTTTGTGCTATTTTTGTTCTGGGGGTATACGGACTTTCATTTATATAATTGTCCAAACCCATATGTTATTACCTGGGAAATAGTTTGTTTAGCTGTTTCTGAACATGTCTTTTTCATACTGCACATTCCATAAATACAATGCCTGCGGTGGCAGCGTATCGCCTGCCAGCTGCCGGTCCTTCTTGTCAAACAAGTACCCTATATCGCCCGGTCCCATTTTGCTGCGGCCGACTTCTAGGATTGTGCCGGCTATGATCCGGACCATATTATATAGAAATCCGTTTCCCCGCAAAATAAGTTCTATCTGACTTCCATCCTGGTGACAGGAAACTTCATATAACGTCCGAACCTTGCTTCCCCTGATGGCAGCTTTGGCAGAAGAGAACGTCGTGAAGTCGTGCGTCCCCTTCAATTGCTCACCGGCCTGCTTCATGGCGCCGACATCCAGCGCAAAGGGAAACTGGTATACATAGTTTTGTTTAAAAACATCTTTCTCCCGCTCATTCCATATAAAATAGCGGTATTCCTTTTCCACCACATCAAAACGAGCGTGGAATGCGTCCGGAACCTCTACCACGTCATTTACATGTATATCAGGAGGCATCAATGAATTCATTGCTCGTTTCCATTCGGCTGTTGTCAGGTTATACGGGGATTCAAAGTGCGCCATCTGCGCCTTGGCATGTACCCCTTTATCGGTACGGCCCGAGCCATGTATCTCGACATGTGTACCCTTATGAATTTTGGCCAGGGCCTTCTCCAGCTCGCCCTGAACAGTACGGACCCGGGGCTGAATCTGATAGCCTGAAAAGCGCGTTCCATCATAGCTGATTTTGCAAAGGATTTTTGTCATGTCTGTCCAGCCCCTTTTCCTAGTAACGTCAGAAAGTATAAATTTTGGAAGACCTTATAAAGGTTGTTCAAAAAGTCCGGTAAAAAAGACACATCGAATTTCTTCGTTGGCTTGTTTCTCCGCTCCTTGGAAAAGAAAAGCCCTTTTCCTGCGTGCGATGCAGGTTCAGGGAAGCTTTCCTTGTGCTCAGGCTACGCCGCTTCGAAATTTCGACGCACAGGACGTGCTAGTGCAGGCGTTGCGACAGGACGTCGCGAACTTAGCCTGCCGGTCCTTTTTATCCTCCTTTTTGAACACGCACTTATAAGAAAAACTCCGGCACTCGCTATAAGGCGAGGCGAATGCCGAGTTTTTCTAATAATTTCTCGTTGTAAATAACACGACAACAACAGCAATGAACAGAGCAAAAATGAAAAAATCCCGTTTTTCCAGTTTTAACTCCCGGAGCTTGGAACGCCCTTCTCCCCCCTGGTAACCACGGGCCTCCATCGCCATGGCCAGTTCCTCAGCACGCTTGAATGCACTGACAAACAGCGGGACGAGCAGTGGAACTACCGCTTTGATCCGTTCCTTAAGCGGGCCAGTGCGAAAGTCAACACCGCGTGACGCCTGTGCTTTTGATATTTTTTCCGTCTCCTGCATCAGGGTCGGGATAAACCTTAGTGAAATGGACATCATCAGAGCCAGCTCATGGACAGGGAACCTCACTTTTTTCAGCGGGTGCAGCATGTCCTCAATCGCATCAGTGATTTCAATCGGTGTTGTTGTTAGAGTCAGTAAGGATGTTACCAGAATAAGTAGAAAAAACCTTATTGATATAGCAAAACCTTGAATAAGTGCGCCTGAATAAATCTTAAAACCGATGATGTTTACAAGAACTGTCCCTTCATTCGTGACGACAAGGTGCAGTATAAATGTAAATACAATTAAAAACCATACCGGTGTCAAACCTTTTAGAATATAGCGGATTGGGATACGTGTCGTAAGCATGCTTGCCAGCGCAAAGAATATCAATACGCTATAGCTTACAACCGAATTTGCCAGAAACACAATGAAAACAAAAAAGAAAATGACTGTAATTTTTGTACGCGGATCGAGCCGATGAACAAGGGATTCACCGGGAACATACTGACCGATGATAAGCCCATTATTCATGCTGCTCCCCCTCTCTCAATCTATCCCGGATCTCACCGGCGATATCAGCGGTTGACTGACGCGTAAATGGTATTCGTTTACCGAACTTCTTCTCAAAGGCATCCAAAAACTGCACCATCTCCGGTACATCAAGTTGGACGCTGTGCAATGCTTCTTTCTGTGTGAGCACATCCTCTGGTTTGCCTTCCATATATTTTGTGCCGTTATTTAATATGATTACCTGATCAGCATATTGGACGGCATCTTCCATACTGTGTGTCACCAGTATCGTCGTTAGCCCCTGCCGTTTATGCAGGTCATAAAACATATCCATCATTTCGTGCTGGCCACGCGGATCAAGACCTGCTGTCGGCTCATCCAGTACAAGCACTTCCGGCTGGACTGCCAGCACACCGGCAATAGCGACACGCCGCATTTGTCCACCGCTCAAATCAAACGGTGAGCGCTCCAGGAGCTCCTCGTTCAAACCAACATCAGCCGTAATCCTGCTGATTCTCCCGTCTATTTCCTCACTTGCCACACCGAAATTTTCCGGGCCGAATGCAATATCTTTTTTGACCGTCTCCTCAAACAGCTGGTGCTCCGGATATTGGAAAACAACCCCGACGCGGCTGCGCAGTTCCTTCATGTCATCCGGCTTTTCGCTGCTGGTGAGGCGATAATCCCCAATGTTCACTTCCCCGTCACTTGGGCGTATAAGACCGTTCAGGTGCTGAATCAGCGTTGACTTGCCTGAACCTGTATGACCGATTACCGCTGTGAATGAACCCGATGGAATGTGAAACGACAAATCGTCAATCGCCTTACGTGCAAAAGGGGAATTTGCTTGATAAATATAGCTTACATGGTTAAATGTGATGTCCATAGTTCCTCCAGCAATTCATCCTGATTTAAGGCTTCGTTTGCAATCGGCACACCTTTTTTTCTTAGCTCTTCAGACAGAATCGCAACAAATGGAACATCCAGACCAATGCTCTGCAATTCCTCTTTTTTCGCAAAGATCCCCCTAGGTGTTGCCTCATCCCAAATTTTGCCTTCGTTCATAACGATGACACGTTCTGCCTGTACAACTTCCTGCAAATCATGGGTAATGGTAATTAGTGACAGGTGGCGTTGTTCTTGTACGGCTGTCACTGTATTCATAATTTCTTTCCGGCCCTTTGGATCCAACATGGCCGTCGCTTCGTCCAAAATAAGGACACTTGGGAAAATGGCCAAAACACTCGCTATGGCCACTCGCTGCTTCTGCCCCCCGGACAATTTATGCGGCTCCGTCATCAGGTATTGCTGCATGCCAACAGCCTTCAGCGTATCCTCAATTCGCTTGACCATCTCATCGCGTGGAACACCGCGGTTCTCCATCCCAAAAGCGACATCATCCTGAACGGTTGTCCCGACAAATTGGTTGTCCGGATTCTGAAAAACCATGCCGACATCTTTCCGGACATCCCAAACCGTCTCCTCGTTTACGCGCTGCCCGTTAATAATAATTTCCCCTTCTTGCGGAAACAGAAGACCATTCATTAGTTTTGCGATGGTCGACTTGCCCGAGCCATTATGTCCGATGATGGCAACTGCCTCATTCTCATGGATCGAAAACGAACAGTCTTTTAACACCCAAGGCTCCTCAGCTCCGTATCTGAACGATACATTTCTAAACTCAACTATACTATTTCGCATATTTCTTCCACCCCTTCCCCCGAGTGGGACAAGGAACCTGTCCCCATGTCCCTACAAAAAAAGGGCTTGGATTCACCTCTTGGAAGAGATTCTGTCCTGCCCTTAGCGTACAGTTTCATTAAACTAGTTCGATGATTGCCATTTTTGCTCCATCACCTTGACGAGGACCTAGCTTAAGAACACGTGTATAGCCACCCTGTCTGTCTTCATAGCGTGCGGCAACATCGTTGAAAAGTTTTTGGATGACTTTTTCATCCTCACTCGCTTCCTGGTCATATAGAAAAGCTGCTGCTTGACGACGCGCATGAAGATCACCGCGCTTACCGAGTGTAATCATTTTTTCAACCGTTGATTTCAGGTCTTTTGCTCGTGCTTCGGTTGTTTCGATTCGTTCATGTATGATCAAATCAGACGCCAGATTGCGAATCATTGCCATCCGATGATCTGTTGTACGACCTAACTTTCTGGCCATGGTATCCCTCCTTCTTCCTGTTGCTATTGACGATTATACTCTCTGTGAGCAAATCTAAAGCCACGTCCAGCTCCAGCGGCAAGTAATGAAGTTCGGCTAAACCCGCCGCGATGCGCGGCAACACCGACCCACCTGCGACGCGCAGGCGCAGTCCGTACGTCGCTAACCGTGCGCTTCCGCTTTTGATATATCAGTCGTCATCACGCAAGCCGAGGCCCAGATCATTCAATTTCACTTTCACTTCTTCCAGTGATTTGCGGCCCAGGTTACGGACTTTCATCATGTCTTCTTCCGATTTGTTCGCAAGTTCCTGAACCGTATTGATTCCGGCACGTTTCAGGCAGTTATAGGATCTTACGGATAGATCAAGTTCTTCTATTGTCATTTCCATGACTTTTTCTTTTTGATCTTCTTCTTTCTCCACCATAATTTCTGCCTTTTGTGCTTCATCTGTCAGCCCAATAAAGATATTGAGATGTTCATTGAAAACCTTCGCACCCAAAGAGACGGCTTCTTCAGGGCGGATGCTTCCATCTGTCCATACATCCAATGTCAGTTTATCATAGTTTGTTATTTGCCCTACACGGGTGTTCTCAACTTGATAGGTTACGCGTGATACCGGTGTAAATATAGAATCTATTGGAATGACACCAATTGGCTGTTCATCATATTTGTTTGCCTCCGCCGGACGATAACCGCGGCCGCGCTCCGCTGTGATTTTCATATGCAGCGTTTCATTGCCGTTGATCGTTGCAATATGCAAATCGGGATTCAACACTTCTACATCACTGTCGTAGGTTAAATCTGCAGCCGTAACTTTTCCTTCACCCTGCACATCAATCTCCAATGTTTTCACTTCATCAGAGTATATTTTTAGTGCGAGCTTTTTCAGGTTCAAAATAATGGTTGTCACATCTTCCACAATACCATTGATAGTGGAGAACTCATGCTGTGCCCCATCAATCTGAACCGATGTAACAGCAGCACCCGGAAGTGAGGATAGCAGGATACGACGCAAGGAGTTTCCTAGAGTAGTACCATACCCACGTTCAAGCGGTTCGACGACGAACTTCCCAAATGTAGCATCATCGGTGATCTCTACCGTTTCTATACCCGGTTTTTCAATTTCGATCATTCTGCAAAACCCTCCTTTAAAACGTCGAAAACCCCGGTTAGACAGGCAATAGTGTCTAACCGAAATTCCCCAAATAGGCAGTTGGCGTTTCTGCGCTAAAGACCTTTTCGTACATCTTTGTCCCTGTAATGGTGTAAGCTGAAAACGTTCGTTTCCGACGATACACTTTTAGCTATCATAACCCATTATAGACAGTGTGACAAATTCTATACGGTATGATTATACACGACGACGTTTTGGCGGGCGGCAGCCATTATGGGGAACAGGAGTCACATCACGAATAGCTGTAACTTCCAGTCCTTGCGCCTGCAATGAACGAATTGCAGCTTCACGGCCTGCACCAGGACCTTTCACTGTTACTTCCAGTGATTTCATGCCATTTTCTACTGCTGTTTTAGCAGCTGTTTCTGCAGCCATTTGTGCGGCAAATGGTGTAGATTTGCGGGAGCCTTTGAAGCCAAGTGCACCTGCAGAGCTCCATCCAATAGAATTCCCTTTGATATCCGTGATTGTCACAATCGTATTGTTAAAAGTCGAACGGATATGTGCTACACCAGTGTCAATATTCTTTTTCACACGACGTTTACGTGTAGTTGGTTTGCGAGCCATATTGGTAAACCTCCTTTACTTTACTTTTTCTTGTTAGCCATCGTACGGCGCGGACCTTTGCGTGTACGGGAGTTATTTTTCGTTTTTTGCCCGCGCATTGGCAAGCCGCGACGATGTCTGACGCCTCTGTAGGATCCAATTTCAATCAGACGCTTAATATTCAGGGATGTTTCACGACGAAGATCACCTTCAACGGTATATTCGCCGATTGCTTTACGGATACTGCTCAGTTCATCTTCTGTCAGATCGCGAACACGAGTGTCCTCGGATACACCTGCATCTTTCAGAATTTCCTGTGCAGTGGTTTTGCCAACTCCGTGAATATAGGTGAGTGAAATAACAACACGTTTATCACGTGGAATATCAATACCTGCAATACGTGCCATAAGCTTTTCGCACCTCCTTATTGTTTAGCCTTGTTTTTGTTTGTGTTTCGGATTATCGCAAATCACCATTAATTTGCCTTTTCGTTTAATGATTTTGCATTTCTCGCAAATCGGCTTTACGGATGCTCTTACTTTCATCAGATTTACCTCCTTTAGTATCGGAGCACGAGTCGTCTATTTAAAACGGTACGTAATTCGTCCTTTAGTTAAGTCATACGGTGAAAGCTCTACCGTCACCTTATCACCTGGTAAAATGCGGATGAAATGCATACGGATCTTGCCGGAGACATGGGCCAATACCGTATGACCATTCTCAAGCTCCACATTAAACATCGCATTCGGCAATGTCTCTGTTACGGTACCTTCCACTTCAATAACATCGTCTTTAGCCATCGTGTTGATCTCCCTTCCTCAAATCAGTCACTTCATTGATAAATTTCGTTATGGCAAATCGCAATTTACCATTTGTGACACGACCGGTTTCTAGAAGGCTGTTTTGGACTTCCGGAGAAATATAATCCATTGCTTCAATATGATGCAGATTCTTTTTCTTAGGCCGATCATATTTGCGTTTTTCCCCGTCTGCCAGCAAGACAAAACGGTCATCAATCAAATTCATAACTACCGCATATTGACCTGCTTCGCGTCCTTGCACGATACGAACAACTTCACCTATTCGCGGAATCGAACCATCTTCGTTCAACAACGATCACCTTCGCTTAGGCTTTTATAGTATGATAAACATTATCCGGCAATGGCAACACTTTCTTCACTGTTTATACCACAGCATTTATTATAACGCCTGGATAGCATCCTATCCAATTTATGCTAGCATCCGTCAAAAATGCTTATTGCTATTCTATCGCTGCTTGAATATCCCGAAATACCTGGTCGATTTCCTGATCGCCGTCAATGGTTACCAGATACCCCTTTTCATCATAATAGTCCAGTAACGGTTTAGCCTGTTCCATGTTGACTTTCAGGCGGTTTTTAACTGTTTCTGCCTGATCATCCTCACGCTGCACCAGCTCAGAACCATCCTTATCACAAATACCTTCCTGTTCAGGCGGGTTATAAAGCACATGATAAGTTGTTCCGCATTCCGGGCAGATTCTTCGGCCCGTCAATCGTTCCACCAAATTCTCTTCCGGAACATCTACATGCAAACAATAGTCAATGGACTTATTCAAATCTGATAATAGGGATTCTAGTCCTTCCGCTTGAGCGATGGTTCTTGGAAAACCATCCAGCAAGAACCCATCTTTGCAGTCATCTTTCCCCAAGCGTTCTTTTACAATGCCTATTGTGACGTCATCTGGAACAAGTTCGCCCTGATCCATATATTCTTTTGCCTTCTGTCCCAGTTCGGTTCCTTCCTTTATTGCCAAGCGGAACATATCTCCTGTTGAGATATGAGGGATATTATATCGTTCATTTATTTTCTCTGCCTGCGTGCCTTTTCCAGCGCCCGGCAGCCCCATCAGTATTAAATTCAACAATTTTCCCCTCGCTCTCGTTCGCGGCAACACTATTTAATAAAACCGGTGTAATGCCGCTTCACTAACTGGCTTTCTAATTGTTTCATTGTCTGCAGAGCAACACCAACAACAATCAATAAGCTCGTGCCGCCAATTTGTACAGCCTGTGGCAAGTCAGCAAGACCGCCCAAAAGAATTGGCAAGACAGAAACTGCTGCCAGAAAGATTGCTCCAACAAATGTTAAGCGATACATGACACGTGTCAGATAGGTTTCCGTGTTTTTTCCAGGGCGAATCCCGGGAATATAACCGCCTTGTTTCTGCAAGTTTTCTGCCATTTGTTCAGGATTGACTTGAACAAATGTATAAAAATACGTGAATGCAATGATCAAGGCAATATAGATGACCATCCCAATCGGCTGGGTGTAATCAAAAATAGTTTCTACTGTTGCAGCTATCTCATTGCCTTCAAATAGTCCGGCAACCGTCCTTGGCGCAATGATAAACGCAATCGCAAAGATGACCGGAATAACTCCAGCAGCATTTACTTTCAGTGGCAAATGGGTGGAATGACCTCCAACCGGTGACCGGTTGACAAGCTTTTTAGCGTATTGAATCGGTATTTTTCGGAGTGCCTGCTGAATGAAAATGACACCTACTGTAACTGCCACCACCACTAAGGCTATCAATGCAACAATCACAATGTTGATAAACAACTCATCACCAGCATCAACGAAATACTGACTATACAACTGATTCACACCATTTGGAACTGCTGCCACAATACCAGCAAAAATCAATATGGAGATTCCGTTACCTACTCCGTTCGCTGTTATCTGTTCACCAAGCCACATCAGAAAGGTCGTTCCGCTCGTCAATACAATGGCAATGATGAGAAACTTCCACACACTCGGATTACTGATAAGCATCCCACCGGCCATTGCGTTAAAGCCGATCGACATGGCAATCGCCTGAACAAATGCCAGCACGACAGTTCCGTAACGAGTAATTTGAGCCAGTTTTTTACGGCCCATATCTCCTTGCTTTTTCCATTCCGTAAACTTTGGAACAACATCCATCTGCAATAGCTGCATAATAATGGACGCGGTAATATACGGCATAATCCCCATTGCGAAAATGGAAAAGTTCTTTAATGCCCCGCCGCCGAATGTGTTCAAAAAGCCGAAAACATTCTGCTGATTCATGAAATCGATAGCTTCTTTATTCGTATACGGTACCGGAATAAATGTACCAAGACGGAAAACAATCAGCATCAGCAGTGTGAAAATGATCTTCCGTCTGATATCACCTATGCGCATAAAGTTGGAGATTGTACGGAACATTAAACCACCTCTGTTTTACCGCCCGCTGCCTCGATTGCTTCTTTTGCGGAAGCAGAGAACTTATGAGCTTTTACAGTGAATTTCTTTTCAACATTACCTTTTCCGAGCACTTTAATGCCAGACTTCGGTTTGCTGAGGACACCTTCTTCAAGTAACAGCTCAGGTGTAATCTCTGTGCCTTCTTCAAAACGATTTAAAGCATCCAAGTTTACAATCGCAAATTCCTTGCGATGAATGTTTGTGAAACCACGTTTAGGCAGACGCTGGAATAAAGGCATTTGCCCGCCCTCAAAGCTAGGGCGTGTGCTGCTTCCTTCCCGTGCCTTTTGCCCTTTATGTCCTCTGCCTGATGTTTTACCGTTGCCGGAGGACATTCCGCGGCCGACGCGGTTGCGTTTTTTACGGGTTCCTTCTGATGACTTTAGTTCATGAAGTTTCATATGTGCACCTCCTCTTACGCTTTATCGTGTTCAGACTTCTTTCACGGTCACTAGATGGGATATTTTATCAATCATCCCACGTACGGATGGTGAATCTTCACGTACGACGGATTGACGAATTTTCTTAAGGCCTAAGGAATTGACCGTCTGACGCTGTGCTTCTGTCCGGCCAATAACACTGCGCGTGAGGGTAATTTCTAATCGTTTGGACATCGTATTTCCCTCCTTATCCTAACAGTTCTTCTACAGATTTACCGCGTAGTTTAGCTACACTTTCTGCTGTTTTCAGATTGGATAAACCATTTAGAGTTGCGCGGATCATGTTGATCGGTGTATTGGATCCAAGTGATTTTGTCAGGATATCGCCAACACCTGCAAGTTCCAGAATCGCACGAACAGGGCCACCGGAGATAACTCCAGTACCTTCTGTAGCCGGCTTCATCAACACATTGCCAGATCCATGGATTCCATGTATCTGATGTGGGATTGTTGTGCCGACAATCGGTACTTCAATCAGGTTTTTCTTGGCATCATCGACTGCCTTTTTAATTGCTTCCGGAACCTCTTTGGCTTTCCCAGTTCCAAATCCTACATGACCATTTTTGTCCCCGACTACAACCAGTGCAGCAAAACGGAAGTTACGTCCACCTTTTACAACTTTTGCAACACGGTTAATCGCAACAACACGTTCTTCAAGATCTAACTTGTTTGGATCAATGCTAGTATGCATTCATGTCCCTCCTTTGTCTATCAGTTAAAATTCTAGTCCAGCCTCACGGGCAGCCTCAGCCAATGCTTTTACACGTCCGTGGTAAAGGTAGCCGCCGCGGTCAAAAACAACAGAACGATAACCTTTATCCAAGGCACGCTGGGCAACCAATTTGCCAGTTTCTGTTGCTGCATTCACGTTGCCGGTTCCTTCCAAGTTTAGTTCGTTATCATTAGTAGAAGCACTTGCTACGGTAACACCAGCAGTGTCATCAATCAATTGTGCATAAATGTGTTTATTTGAACGGTACACATTGAGACGGGGGCGCTCCTGTGTCCCAAAAACATTTTTGCGGACACGCGCATGTCTCTTCTTGCGCAGATCGTTTTTGTCAGGTTTTGTGATCATCCGGGTCACTCCTTTCTGCTCCCTAACTAACCTTACTTAGCAGTCTTACCTTCTTTTTGTCGTACATATTCGCCTTCATAACGAATTCCTTTTCCTTTATAAGGTTCAGGCGGCCGGATTGCTCTGATCTTGGCAGCAACAGCGCCTACGAGTTCCTTATCGATACCTTTGACGACAACTCTAGTATTTTGTGGCACATCAACCTCAATGCCTTCAACTGGTTCAACTTCAACTGGGTGTGAGTACCCTGCGTTGACAACTACCTTGTCGCCCTGTTTTTGCGCACGATATCCAACACCATTAATCTCCAGCGCTTTTTCAAAGCCGTTGTGAACACCATTAACCATATTGGCGATCAGGCTGCGGGTCGTACCGTGCAATGCACGATGCTCCTTGTGTTCACTTGGGCGTTCAACAGTCAGTACATTATCGTCAATAACTACTTTCATGTCCGGGTGAATATTTCTTGTCAATTCACCTTTGGGACCTTTTGCTGTAACGGCGTTTCCATCAAGTTTCACTTCGACACCCTCTGGAATTTCGAGCGGTTTAAGTCCTATACGAGACATTCCATACACCTCCTGTCCTAAAAGTTAATGTTACCAGACATATGCAAGCACTTCGCCGCCAACGGCCTGTGTGCGTGCTTCTTTGTCAGTCAGTACTCCATTTGATGTTGATACGATAGCGATACCCAGGCCGTTCAGTACACGTGGCACTTCATCAGCTTTTGCATAAACACGAAGACCTGGTTTACTGATGCGTTTAAGACCAGTAATGACACGTTCCTCTTTGGTACCGTATTTCAGGAAAATGCGCAGAATACCTTGTTTATTGTCTTCGATGAATTCATAATCACGGACAAAACCTTCACGTTTAAGAATATCAGCAATTTCCTTTTTCATTTTAGAAGCCGGAAGCTCTAATTTTTCATGACGTACCATATTGGCGTTGCGGATGCGGGTTAGCATATCTGCGATTGGATCTGTCATAACCATTACTACATTACCTCCTTCCCAAATCGGGGTTTACCAGCTTGCTTTTTTGACGCCTGGAATTTGGCCTTTATAGGCAAGTTCACGGAAACATATACGGCACAATTTAAATTTGCGAATTACAGAATGCGGGCGGCCGCAGCGTTCACAACGTGTATATTCGCGCACTTTAAACTTCTGCGGGCGTTTTTGTTTCGCAATCATTGATTTTTTAGCCACAATTTTCCCTCCTTAAGATTAGCCCTTGGCTTATTTTTGAAAAGGCATGCCAAGCTGACTCAACAATTCACGTGCCTCTTCGTCTGTATTGGAAGAAGTTACGACAACAACATCCATGCCACGTACTTTGCTTACTTTGTCATAGTTGATTTCCGGGAAAATCAGCTGTTCTTTAATACCAAGTGTATAGTTGCCACGGCCGTCAAAAGCTTTTTTAGAAATACCGCGAAAGTCACGAACACGTGGAAGTGACACTGCAATCAGTTTTTGCAGGAATTCATACATCCGTTCGCCTCTTAAAGTTACTTTCGTTCCGATTGGCATTCCTTCACGAAGACGGAATCCGGCAATTGATTTCCTGGCACGTGTAACAATCGGTTTCTGTCCGGAAATCAGCGCAAGTTCCTCGACTGCGTTATCCAGTGCTTTCGTGTTCTGGACAGCGTCGCCGACACCCATGTTGACGACGATTTTTTCAATCTGAGGTACTTCCATTACGGAATCATATTCAAATTTATTCATCAGCGATGGCATAATTTCATCCTGGTATTTTTGCTTCAATTCGTTCATACGAGAGCCCTCCTTTCACCTGCGAACTATTTATCTAATGCTTCACCGGATTTTTTGGCGATACGGACTTTCTTTCCATCACGTTCTTCATAACCAACACGTGTTGGTTCACCGGTTTTTGGATCGATTGGCATTACATTGGAAACATGGATAGCCGCTTCCTGGTTCAGAATCCCGCCTTGTGGGTTATCCTGTGAAGGTTTCGCGTGTTTCTTAATCATGTTGATGCCTTCAACCAGAACACGTTCCTTTTTCGGAAATGCTTCTAATATCGTTCCTTCTTTTCCGCTGTCTTTGCCGGAAATAACTTTGATTTTGTCACCTTTTTTTACATGCATGCTTTACGCACCTCCTTGACAAGGCTTTTCTTTCTCTTTACAGTACTTCCGGAGCAAGAGATACGATCTTCATGAATTTTGCATCACGCAATTCACGTGCAACCGGTCCGAAAATACGAGTGCCTCTCGGGCCTTTGTCATCACGCACAACTACGGCAGCATTTTCATCAAAACGAATATATGAGCCATCATCGCGGCGTACACCGGATTTTGAGCGAACAATGACCGCTTTTACAATTTCGCCTTTTTTGACAACGCCTCCTGGTGTAGCGTGTTTCACCGTGCAAACAACAATATCACCGATGTTGGCAGTCTTGCGGCCGGAACCGCCCAAAACTTTGATGGTTTTGACTTCGCGGGCACCAGAGTTATCTGCAACTTTCAAATTAGTTTCTTGCTGAATCATATCGCTGTGACCTCCCTTCGGATACCTTCCGAGCGAACTTAATTATATAATGACCGCTTCTTCAACGATTTCAACCAGACGGAAACGTTTTGTAGCTGACAGTGGACGGGTTTCCATAATCCGAACAACGTCGCCATTTTTCGCTTGGTTATTTTCATCATGTGTTTTGAATTTTTTGGAATACTTCACACGTTTGCCGTACAACTGATGAAACTTGTATGTTTCAACTACAACTGTAATGGTTTTATCCATTTTATCGGAAACAACACGGCCTGTGTAAACTTTCCTATTATTACGCTCACTCATATTGAGGCAGCCTCCTCTCAGGTTAATTATTAATACTCAGTTCGCGCTGGCGCACAACAGTTTTCATACGGGCGATAGTCTTTTTCACTTCACGAATGCGCGCAGTGTTTTCAAGTTGACCTGTTGCGAGCTGAAAGCGTAAATTAAAGAGCTCTTCTTTTAATGACTTGACCTTCTGTTCAATTTCGGCAGTGGTTAGTTCTCTAATTTCATTAGCTTTCATTTGATTCACCACCAATTTCTTCACGTTTTACGAATTTAGTTTTAATCGGCAGTTTATGAGAAGCAAGCCGCAACGCTTCACGCGCAACCTCTTCAGGTACACCTGCTATTTCAAACATGATTTTTCCAGGTTTCACTACTGCTACCCAGCCTTCTGGAGCACCTTTACCGGAACCCATACGAACCTCTAGGGGCTTTGCAGTATATGGCTTATCAGGAAAGATTTTAATCCATACTTTACCGCCACGTTTCATATAGCGGGTCATTGCGATACGAGCTGCCTCGATTTGACGGCTTGTGATCCATGTCGGCTCAATTGCCTGCAGCCCATATTCACCAAAGGCAACTGTCTTGCCACCTTTTGCTTGGCCTTTCATACGGCCACGGTGCTGTCTGCGATATTTAACACGTTTAGGCATTAACATAATGCATGTCCCCCTTCCTTAGTTTTCTGTTTTCGTTGGAAGGACTTCTCCACGATAGATCCACACTTTGACACCCAATTTACCGTAAGTGGTGTCTGCTTCTGCTGTACCGTAGTCGATGTCGGCACGCAATGTGTGCAATGGAACCGTTCCTTCACTGTAATGTTCCGCACGGGCGATATCGGCGCCGCCTAGACGTCCGGACACTTGTGTTTTAATTCCTTTTGCTCCTCCACGCATCGCACGCTGGATAGTTTGTTTCTGTGCACGGCGGAATGAAATGCGGTTTTCGAGCTGACGTGCAATGTTTTCTGCAACAAGTGTCGCATTAAGGTCTACCTTCTTGATCTCAACAATATTAATGTGAACACGTTTGCCTGTCAGGCTGTTCAATGATTTACGCAAAGCTTCAACTTCAGATCCGCCTTTTCCGATAACCATTCCTGGCTTCCCGGTATGAATCGTTATATTCACACGATTGGCTGCACGCTCTATATCAATATGGGAAACTGAGGCTGTCCTCAAACGGTTTTCAAGATATTCTCTGATTTTAATATCTTCGTGAAGTAAGTCTGCATATTCGCTGCCGGCATACCATTTGGACTCCCAGTCACGGATGACACCGACGCGAAGGCCATTTGGATTAACTTTTTGACCCACTGACTATCCCTCCTTCTTTTCTGTTACCACGATCGTAATGTGGCTAGTGCGTTTATTGATTTGGCTTGCGCGTCCTTGTGCACGTGGACGGAAACGTTTCAACGTGACACCTTCATCAACAAAAGCTTCAGATATCATCAGATTATCGGCTTCCATTTCGTAATTGTGTTCTGCATTAGCAACAGCAGAGTTTAATACTTTTTCTACTTCCGGAGAAGCACCGCGTTGTGTATGACGCAAAATCGCAATTGCCTCGCCGATTTCTTTTCCTCGAATCAAATCTACGACTAAACGAACTTTACGAGGAGCAATGCGAACAGATTTTGCAACGGCTTTTGCTTGCATGTAGAGTGCCTCCTCTCATTAGCGTTTTGTTTTCTTATCATCGCCAGAATGCCCTTTAAACGTGCGGCTTGGCGCGAACTCACCTAATTTATGACCGACCATGTCTTCTGTCACATAGACAGGTACATGCTTGCGTCCATCGTAGACAGCAATTGTGTGTCCGACAAAATTAGGGAAAATAGTTGAACGACGGGACCAGGTCTTAATTACCTGCTTCTTTTCCGATTCATTCAAACCCTCTACCTTTTTCATAAGATGGTCATCTGCAAAAGGTCCTTTTTTTAAACTGCGGCCCATAGATAAACCTCCTTTCGCGGTTGGACAACAGGCATCCTGTTTCGCCTGAACTTCCGGTTATTTTTTACGCTTGCGTACGATATATTTGTCTGATTGCTTATTGCGCTTACGAGTTCTATAACCGATGGTTGGTTTACCCCAAGGTGAGACGGGTGCTTCAAGACCGATGAATGATTTTCCTTCACCACCACCATGCGGGTGATCGTAAGCGTTCATAACAGTACCACGAACACTTGGACGTTTACCCTTCCAACGTGAGCGGCCTGCCTTACCTACTCGAATCAGCTCATTTTCCACATTACCGACTTGGCCGATTGTGGCACGGCATTCAGACAAGATCAAGCGAACTTCTTCTGATGTCAGGCGGACTAATGTGTATTTGCCTTCGCGTCCAATAATCTGCGCATCAGCACCTGCCGAGCGTACCAATTGGGCACCACGACCGGGTTTCAATTCGACATTGTGAATAATCGTACCGATAGGAATATCTTTTAGTTTCTTAGCATTTCCAAGTTTGATGTCAGCATCTTCGCCGGATATAATTTCCTGTCCAACTTTAATGCCTTTTGGAGCCAGGATATATCGCTTCTCACCATCAGCGTAATGAATCAGAGCAATATTGGCAGAACGGTTTGGGTCATATTCAACTGTAGCAACGCGTCCTTTGATGCCATCTTTATCACGCTTGAAGTCAATGATACGGTATTGTCGTTTATGGCCGCCACCTTGATGACGAACGGTCATTTTACCCTGATTATTACGTCCGCCGCGTTTATACAATGGGCTTAACAGGGTTTTTTCCGGAGTGTCAGCCGTTATCTCCGTGAAATCAGCTGCAGACATATTACGTCTGCCATTTGATGTTGGCTTGAATTTTTTAATCGCCATCTTTTTCCCTCCTTCACTTGTTAGTTAATTAGCCTTCAAAAAAGTCCAGTTCTTTGCTGTCTTCCGAAAGCTGCACAATTGCTTTTTTGCGATCCGGGCGATAGCCGCCGTAACGGCCCATTCGTTTAAATTTACCTTTTACGTTCATCGTGTTAATGTTTTCTACTTTTACATCAAAAACAACTTCAACAGCATTTTTAATCTCTGTCTTATTCGATTTTGGATTTACTTCGAACGTATATTTCTTTTCTGCCATTAGATCAGATGAGTGTTCCGTAATGACAGGGCGCCTTATAACATCACGTGGATCTTTCATCGTGCCAGCACCTCCCCTGCTTTTTCAGCTGCATCTTTTGTTATGATCAGCTTGTCATGCTTCAGCAAGTCCAATACATTTACTTCGTCTACTGTAAGCACATGAACATTTGGAAGGTTGTTCGCTGAACGGGCAACAATAGCATCTTTATCAGCTGTCACGATCAGCGTTTTCGTATCTGCGTCCAGTGCAGCCAGCATTTTCTTAACTTCTTTTGTCTTTGGCGCATCGATTGAAATCTCATCCAGAACTAGCAGATTATCTTCATTCAATTTCGATGATAGAGCAGACTTTAGTGCTAGACGGCGCATTTTCTTTGGCATTTTATAGCTGTAACTACGTGGTGTTGGGCCAAATACAGTTCCGCCGCCAACCCATTGTGGTGAACGGATTGATCCTTGCCGGGCACGGCCTGTTCCTTTTTGGCGCCAAGGTTTGCGTCCCCCGCCACTTACTTCAGAACGATTTTTCACTTTATGTGTGCCCTGACGCATGGATGCTTGTTGCATAACAACTGCCTCATGCATAACATGTGTGTTTGGTTCAATACCGAAAACGGCGTCATTCAGACTGACATCTCCGGCTTGAGATCCATCTTGATTCATTAGTGCTACTTTAGGCATGACATATCCTCCTTTCGTTTGTGTGATTAGTTAGCCTTTATTGCACTCGTCACTTTTACGAATGATTTCTTTGCTCCAGGAATGTTCCCTTTAACCAATAGTAAATTTCGCTCCGCATCTACTTTGACAATTTCCAGGTTTTGAATAGTAACCTGTTTACCACCCATTTGGCCCGGAAGCTTCTTGCCTTTAAATACGTGCATGGAGTTGATATCACCCAATGTACCCGGACCTCTATGGTAATGGGAACCGTGAGTTTCCGGACCGCGCTGCTGTCCGTGGCGCTTAATCGCACCCTGGAACCCTTTCCCTTTTGTTGTACCAGTTACATCAATCGTATCTCCTGCTTCAAACAAATCAACGCTAAGTTCCTGACCAACGTCATATTCATCAGGGCTAGCGTCACGGATTTCACGAACGTAGCGCTTAGGAGCTGTGCTTGCTTTTTCAGCATGACCTTTCTCCGCCTTGTTTGAACGTGATTCCTTTTTGTCTGCAAAACCGAGTTGCACTGCTTCGTAACCGTCATTCTCCATTGTCCGCTTCTGCAGAACAACGTTAGGCTCAGCCTGAATGACCGTTACCGGTGTCAATTCACCCTCTTCTGAGAAGAGTTGTGTCATGCCGATTTTGCGGCCTAAGATTCCTTTCGTCATCCGTTACACCTCCTATAATAACTCAATCGTTTATAATTTAATTTCAATGTCAACACCGGACGGCAGGTCAAGACGCATGAGTGAGTCGACTGTCTGCGGTGTTGGGTCGACGATGTCGATTAAGCGTTTATGCGTACGCATTTCGAACTGTTCACGGGCATCTTTAAATTTATGTGTCGCACGCAATACCGTGTAAACAGATTTTTCTGTTGGCAATGGTATTGGTCCGGACACATTCGCTCCCGAACGTTTTGCAGTATCCACAATTTTTTCTGCGGACTGATCTAGAATGCGGTGATCATAAGCTTTTAACCGAATACGGATCTTTTCTTTTGCCATTATTTTCCCTCCTTTACGCCCATTTTAAATAGACATGCTCCATGAAAATTTCTTGACCATCCGCCATGGCAAAGGGGCCGGGTGTGTCAACAACCTTTCAATTCATCGCTTTTTTTGACCAACATTATCATTATACATAATTATGAAGGCCAACGCAACCACTGATTGTCTCTATCAAATAATTGCGCACATCTATGTATTATACAAACTTGACCCTGCAATTGCAAGGGCTGGGAAGCATTTTCTATAAAATTTCTAGCTTTTTCGTGCAAAATAGCTGTTGTTGCTCTGATAGACCGACGACATCCGCAGCTGAATGGTTTCAGAGGGATTTAGAATACGCTTTTTCAAAGGCTCTTTTCGTATACCCTGTTGTTATCCAGTGCAATTGAAATAAACTGCGACACAAGTGCTACGTTGATTTCCACTCTGGGCAGTCGCTTTCACCACGGGCATAAGTGCGACATCTGCTCAAGTTCACGCTGTTCACTTTCGCAGTGTCTTCTTTACCGCGGGCACGGCTTCAGCCTCCGTTGCGGAAAACCGCCGCTGCTCAGGTCTAGACACATGCTGTTCCCGCAGGACAAGGAAGGCTCCGGCAGCGTTACATCGCACGAAGAAAATGTGTACACATTTTCGAGGAGTCGACTGCCCTCCGTTCCAATCAACCAACACAATAGAGATTTAATCAAGCAACAAATAAATGTATTGGGATTATGAACGCACAACACTAGCGGAGGAAATAAACGGAGACTCCTGTGGGAGCAGAGGCCTAGATGAGACCCCGAAGTGCAAAACGCGAGGAGGCTCATCAGCCGCCCACGGAAAGCGACGAGCAAGACATCCACCGAGTAAGCTGCGAGTTGCGAGGAGTGCGGCTTCACCGAAAGAACTTGCAACACGACGAGCACCAAGTGTATTTCCGTAGCGGTGGTCTAACACTCATACAAAGTTGTGTCGCAGTTTATAAAAGTTTCTAATTAAACTCTCATCCTAAAATGATGCAAATAGCAATAATCTTTAAGAGAACAGTCTTATCAAAAGAAAATAATTTAGCCTTCAATAGAGTAGGGTAACCTTTCTCAAGGCTACCCCCTCATCAAACCGCACGTGCCCTATTAAGGCATAC
>NZ_JBHUNA010000030.1:0-141377 GCF_042685205.1 Lentibacillus juripiscarius | reverse complement strand
ACGAAGAAATCAGCCGATCACTTGGTTACGGAAGTGGCTTTGATTACTCACTTAACCTTGCGGATCGCAAAACCATTAACAAATTCAGGTCTGGCAGCGATAGTGGAGAGGACACACCTGTTCCCATGCCGAACACAGCAGTTAAGCTCTCCAGCGCCGATGGTAGTTGGGGCCTTGCCCCTGCGAGAGTAGGATGCCGCCAGGCAAACAAAAGCCAGTGTACGAAGATTTCGTGCACTGGCTTTTTTAGTATAACAATTTATTCCCCATATAATCTGACCCATAAAGTATTTCATGAACAGAAACTTTCTCTCGATAGGACGAAATATTTATTTTTACTGTAATAAATAGAATTGAAACCATATAAAAGCGCTCACCCATAAGATTCTGGAATCTTTGCTGCATAAAGACGAAACCCCGCCTTTCCAAGCTAATCGGCAAATCGGGGATGATATACCCTTATTTAAAGGCTGTTTTAGTAATCTTCGTTGTTTTTTCATCGTAGTTGATATAAGCTACGACACACTGAAAATTTCATTAGTGCTGTTCTGATTACCGTTAAGTGCTCAGAGACGCTCCGGCAGAATACTTGGTGCTCGTCGTGTTGCAAGTTTTTCGACGAAGCAGCACTCCTCGCAGGTTGAAGCGTACTCGGTGAAGCTTTGCTTTGTGCTCGTCGTGTTGCAAGTTTTTCGGTGAAGCAGCACTCCTTGCACAAGGGGGGGATTTTCATCCATTGATTTGGTGAAAAGTCTCCCATTTTTTCTTTGAATTAATCAACATTTGAAAAAAGGGGCACCTTTTCAGTGGCCTCGACTTTTAGTTTTAAGAAACCTTCTCTCGAACTTTTCGGCCTATTTTTGGGTGACTTTTGGCCTTGAGAAGCCTTCTCACGGACTTTTCGGCGCGCTTTTGGATGGCTTTTGGCCTTGAGAAGCCTTCTCACGGACTTTTCGGCTCGCTTTTAGGTGGCTTTTGGCCTTGAGAAGCCTTCTCACGGACATTTCGGCCCGCTTTTAGGTGGCTTTTGGCCTTGAGAAGCTCCCTCACGGACATTTCGGCCCGATTTTGGGTGGGTTTTGGCCTTGAGAAGCTCTCTCACGGACATTTCGGCTCGCTTTTAGGTGGCTTTTGGACTTGAGAAGCCTACTCTCGGACATTTCGGCTCGCTTTTAGGTGACTTTTGGTCTTGAGAAGCCTTCTCTTGGACTTTTTAGCCCGCTTTTGGATGACTTTTGGCCATGAGAAGCCTTCTCTCGGACTTTTAGCGGCGCCTTCCCGCGTAGGAGGCTGAAGCTGTGCCCGCGGTAAAGAAGACACTGCGAAAAGCGTGAGGTTGAGCAGGTGTCGCACTTATGCCTGTGGTGAAAGCGACTGCCCGGAGTGGAAATCAACGTAGGCAGTTACGTCGCAGTTTAGACAAATTGTTAAACAGGCATTCTTTAGAATGAACAAAAGGCAAAAAACGAAGGTCTATTTAAAAAATGCATGTATCTCGTTTGCTGGAAGGAGATGCCCGATATAGAAGCTTCCAAAAATGGCATACTTGGCGCTTACCTCGTCAAACCGTGTATCATAAATGAGCTTTTTAAACCGGAGCGGGTCGTCACAGAACAAGGAAACGCCCCATTCGTAATCATCAAGTCCGATTGACCCGGTAATGATCCTTTTAATATCTTGTGTATATGGCTTGCTTGTGGCAATATGCTCATACATCATCCGGCCACGTTCTTCTTTTGGAAGTGTGAACCAATTGTTTATCTCTCCACGGGATTTGCTCATAGGGTAAAAGCAAATATAATCTGATTTAGGAATCACGGGGTACAATTTCTCCAGCATTGCGGGATCCTTGTATGGATCTGTTTCCCGTTTGGAATAAGTGCTCTTTTCAATAATGGATACATATGAATAGACAGGCTGAGTGTAGTGAGCCATTGCTGTTTTGTTGAATTGATTCTCTAATATATTTATGTCCTTCATGCTTGGCCGAAGCACCATGAACATCAAATCAGCTTTTTGTCCGACAATGGAGTACAGTGCATGGCTGCCGTTTTTTGCGTCTTCAATGTCTTGCCATTGCTCCAGCAGTGTGCTGAATTCTTCTAATGCAGCTTGCTGTTCGCTTTCTGTTGCTAGCTGCCATTTTTCCCAATCCATATTTCTGAAATCATGAAGTGCATACCATCCATCAAATGTTTCAACAGATTCTGGCATAAAAAGCCCTCCTAAGTAAGATTATCATTCGATTCAATGGTACAGCTGTAAACAGGTTTCTGGTGTGATGAATATCACGTTTATTAACTGTCCATGTGACTAACATGTGATTTTTAAGTTAGAAAAACTGAGTTCTGAAAGTCATTCTTACCGGTTCATCATAAAAAAAGCGCACCAATAATTGGTACGCTTTTGGAAGCTGCAAACACCTGGCCTAATCATTAAAACGGCTGATTATTTTTGTTCATCTGGGAAACGACAGGAATCATTTGCTGCATGGCTTGTCCAAAGTTGTTGTTATTTCTCGTCATACTGTAGTACGTTGCCGCTCCGACACCGACAGAAGCAATCAGTGGCAGCCACATATTGTTATTTTGCTGCATTATTACATTCATTCCTTTCCGTTTGATGAAGTCCCCTCATTCCTAGCATTGCTGAAATAGCTTAAAAAATGCCCGGAATCAACTGCCAGCGGGACAAGCCTCTATTGCAGCGTTCATCCCAGCAATGCGGCCAGTGACTAATGCAGATGTGATGTTATACCCGCCAGTATAGCCATGAATATCGAGAATTTCGCCACAGAAATAAAGCCCATACATCATTTTTGACTGTAAGGTGTTTGGAACGACTTCTTTAATGGAAACTCCACCACCGGTAACAAATGCTTTACGCAATGGAAGTGAGCCATGGACGTTAAAATGGAATTTTTTCATTTGTTGGACGAGGCTGCGGATTACCTCGCGGGAGATATTGGCAGCTTTTTGATCTGTGCCAATATCATTGGATGTCAGCATGTAATCTAAAAATCTTTCCGGTATCATTCCTTTTAACACATTTCGAATTGATTTTTTAGGATTGTTGCTGATTTCAGCCAGGATGGACTGTATTACTTGTTCCACTGATTCGTCCGGGAACACATCGAGCTGCATTGGTACAGCTTCGCGTCCTTTCATAAGCTCTTTTACGGCAAATTGGGAACACCGCAATACAGCCGGTCCAGAAAAGCCAAAGTGTGTAAAAATCATATCCATCTGATGGGTAATGATCGGCTTATTTTTTTTATTTAAAACGGACAGGGCGACATTTCGTAATGATAATCCCTGCAGGCGTTTTTGCTGGATAAATGCTTCATTGGACGTAAGCGCCACTTCTGTCGGATATAATTCTGTGACCGTGTGACCGGCTTTTTTTGCCCATGCGTAGCCATCACCGGTAGAGCCGGTGTGTGGGACAGCTTTTCCCCCGACGGCGATGATCAATGATTTGGCCTGGATTTTTTGCCCGGAATCCAGAATGATGGTATGGTTGTTTTCGTCGTAATGAATTGCCTTTACCGGTGTATTCATTCGGACTTCGACATGAAGTTCGTCCAATTTACCGACAAGTGCATTCACTACTGATTTGGCTGAATTGGAAACAGGGAACATTCTTCCGTGGTCTTCTTCTTTCAAATGAACGCCCATGTTTTCAAAGAACGAAATGATATCGTAATTATTGAAAACAGAGAATGGACTGTACAGGAACTTTCCATTTCCGGGGATATGCCGAATGACTTCTTCTTCCGGAAGCCGGTTCGTCACGTTACAGCGTCCCCCACCGGAAATGGCCAGTTTTGTCCCGAGCTTTTTACCTTTTTCGAGTAGTATTGTGTTGGCTCCATATTCGGCGGCAGCTATGGATGCCATTAATCCGGAAGGCCCTCCGCCGATCACTGCTGTATCGTAAGACAATTCGCTTCATTCCTTTCCGTTTGTATTTTAGCATGGATTCTGTTAAAAAACGACCGGAGGAGTCTTTTGAATTTGTAGTGCTATATGATGTTTTCCGTATAATCTATGATAAAATAGCGTTATATGTAATTTACAAGTGATGCAGGTGAAAAAATGTCGAATATTGTCAAAGGAACGATGCTGCTTACAGCTGCAACATTTTTATCGAAATTTTTGGGAATGATTTATGTCATCCCGTTTCATGGGCTTGTTGGGGAAACGGGCGGAACGTTGTTTCAGTTTGCCTATACTCCTTATAATATTCTGATCAGCATTTCGACTATTGGTGTGCCATTGGCTGTTTCCAAGTTTGTCTCTAAATATAATGCACTTGGTGATTATGAAACAGGCATGCGCATGTTTAAAGCGGGCATGATGTTAATGGCTGTAACAGGTTTTATTGCTTTTCTGGCGCTTTTCTTCAGTGCAGGTTTGCTGGCTGATCAAATGATTACCAATGAGGAAACAGGTCATATTAGCACGGCCGATGTCACGCTGGTTATCCGAATGGTAAGTGTTGCGTTATTGATTATACCGGCGATGAGCATTGTCCGCGGGTTTTTCCAGGGGTATGAATCCATGGGGCCGACCGCCGTTTCACAGGTTGTGGAACAAATTGTCCGGATAAGTTTCATTTTAATCGCAACGTTTATTATTAAAGTGCTGCTGGACGGGGAAACAGTCACTGCGATAGGTTTTTCTACTTTCGCAGCATTTGTTGGTGCTTTGGCGTCGTGTATCGTTCTGTGGGTTTACTGGCGGCGGCGCAAACGGCATATTTACACACAAATAAACCAGCAGCAGTATACATACGATTTGCCGATGAAAAGCCTATTCGTTGAATTGTTCCAGTATGCCGGTCCGTTTGTGCTGATTGGGGTTGCTACACCACTGTACCAGCTGGTTGATCAGTTTACATTTGAGCGCGCAATGACAGCAATTGGAAAGAAAGACATATTTGAAACAGCGTATGCGGTGATCAATTTTTACGGCCATAAGCTAATTATTATTCCAGTGACGATTGCGACGGGCTTGTCAATGGCTATTATTCCCGCATTAACCAAAACATTTACACAAAATAATCAATCGATGCTGAATCAGCAAATCCATCAGGCATTGCAAATTGTGCTTGTTCTGGTCGTTCCGGCAGTGGCCGGGCTGTCCATGCTGTCTGATGTTGCGTATGGTTCTCTATATGGCATGGATAATATTAATATTACCGGGACATTGTTGGGGTGGTATGCACCGGCAGGCTTATTGTTTGCCATGTTTACAGTGACAGCGTCCATTCTACAGGGCATTAATGAACAGCGGTTTGCCCTGATCAGTTTAAGCGGTGGCTTGCTGATGAAAGTGCTGTTCAATATACAGCTAATTCATGTCTTCGGTGCGAAGGGATCCATTTTCGGCACGATGCTTGCTGTGGGAACCGCTGTTGCCTTGAATTTATGGCGCATACGAAAAGCTATCCAATTTCCATATAAGCAAACAATCAAGCGCTTTTTACTCATTGGCATTTTTACTGTGATTATGTGCGTCTCCATTTGGATTGTAAAAGCAGTATCCGGCCATTTTCTGGCTTATGAAGCGGACCGGCTGTCAGCAGTTCTGGTGCTCATAGCAGGTGTTGGTATCGGAGGCGGTGTTTATTTATGGTTCAGTTACCAGTCTACATTGCTTGAACGTGTGCTGGGGGACCGCGTGAAAATACTGGATCGTTTATTTCGTAAATAAAGGAGGCAGACAGCATGCGTCTGGATAAATTGCTGGCAAATATGGGCTATGGAAGCAGAAAAGACGTGAAAGCGCTGATTAAGAAAAAACAAGTAACTGTCAATGGAGAGATAGTAAAGAACACAGCCTTTCAGCTAGACCCGGAAAAAGACACGACTGCTGTGCATGGGGAAGTGGTTGAGTATCGGAAACACATCTATGTAATGATGAACAAACCACAAGGCTATGTTTCGGCTACGGTTGATGACCGCGATAGAACGGTCATTGACCTATTGCCATCTAAATATCAGGTTTTTAACCCGTTTCCTGCTGGCAGGCTTGATAAGGACACAGAGGGACTTCTGCTTATTACCAGTGATGGTGAGCTGGCCCATCAGCTGACCTCTCCAAGGAAAGATATAGAGAAAACGTATTACGCCAAAGTCCGGGGGCGGATGACAGAGGAAGATAAGCAAAGCTTTACAGATGGAATTGTATTGGATGATGGCTATCAGGCCAAACCGGCAGTACTGACTATTATGCAGAGAGGAGAACTGTCGGAAGTTGAGATAACAGTCACGGAGGGAAAGTACCACCAGGTGAAAAGAATGGTAGAGGCAGCAGGTAAAAAAGTAATTTTTTTAAAACGGATTCGGATGGGAACCCTAACACTTGATTCGGCTTTACAAACTGGTGAGTACCGCGAACTAACGGTTTCTGAAGTGGAAATGCTGCAAAATGGTGAAAACAAAGCTGACAGTTGACAGCCAGCCGTATTTTCACAACGGGGACGGCCGAACGTCCTGGAAAACATTCTAAAACACCCGCTGCTGTGGGAGAAAACATCCGATGGGACTACCCTCAGGACAAATTGACGGGTTTATCTGTGATTGTCCATTTTCCGCGAATGGGGCTTTCTACAAGTCCATTATAGGTCAGGATGTTCAAGTCACGCTGAATAGTCCGGTCGGTTGTCCCGAATTCATCCGCAATGTCCCTGGTTGAAACCGTCCCTTTCTCTCTAATGTAAAGGTAGACAGCTTTTACTCGCGTCAGCATACGTGATGTTGTCTGATTCAAAAAACCACTCCTTAATGATTTTCATTATCTTGTGGTGCTCGTGAATCTTTGCCGTAAGTTAATTTTACACCTGTTTTCATTTCAATAAAAGTGAAAAATCTTTTTGTTAAGAAAACTCTTTAACAAAGTATACGATATAATTAACAGAAAAATGAGGGGTGCCGATGAATTTACCGCATTATTTCGTTGCTGTCCCGTTGCCAGAAGAGCTTAAACAATTTTTTACTGAAAGGCAGTCCGTGTTGAAGGGACATTTGCCGTATAAACAGTGGACACACCGGGAGGATTTCCACGTGACACTGAAATTCCTTGGGGCGGCGGTAAAAAGTGATCTTGATATACTTTTGGGAGAACTTAAGCGAATCGAAACTATACCTGCTTTTGAGGTGCGAGCCGGGGAGCTGGGCACGTTTGGTAATCCAGACAAACCGCGTGTTTTATGGGGCGGTGTGGAAAGGAAACCAGAGTTGCTCCAATTACATCAGCTTGTCGAAACGGCTGCGGCCAAAGCAGGTTTTCAAAAGGAGAACCGCATGTTCAGACCGCATATCACACTGGCGAAGAAATGGAATGGCGGAAAGGTGGACCTGAAAAACTGGAAAGAACAATACAGCGGTCAGCATGCATTTTCCGTTAATCAGGTTATTGTATACCAAATTTTTCCGAGTCAATCACCCAAATATAAACCTGTCCGAACGTTTGAATTGGTGGAGGAGGGGAGTTAATTGGCGCAGCTGATAAAGCTGGAAGATGATGTTTCAAGGTATGAGTGGAATATGTACCGCTACCCAGGGCAGTTTATGCGGCTGAAACAGGATCAGTGGAGTAAACTCCATTGTCTTTGGACGACGAATTACCCGTTGATGAAATGGAAGTAGAGGAGCTGCTTCGGTGAAACGGCTGGAATGGGAAGAAGATGAAGATGCGTTTGCGATGGGGGACAAGGGAAAATAGATGCATCCAGGGGGAAAATGTTTTACTTGAAAATGAGACGGATTTTCGATAATCTGATTTTATGTGTCTGTTTACGATTGGAAAACTCGAATGATTTGAGGTATGTGCGGTGAATTGGCTTCAACAAGCAGTAGGAAAAGAATGGAATATTACTCCTGCCGGCGGACTGACAGGGGACGCTTATATTGCGGAAAAGAACGAGCAGCGTCTTTTCCTGAAAAGAAATTCATCACCCTTCCTTGCAGTTCTGTCTGCCGAGGGGATTGTTCCAAAGCTTGTATGGACAAAGCGTATGGAAAACTGCGATGTCATTACTGCTCAGGAGTGGCTTGAGGGAAGGGAACTGAAGCCGGAAGAAATGCAGCATTACCGGGTTGCCGCGCTGCTGCGGAAAATCCACAAGTCATCAGAATTGCTGCATATGCTCATGCGGCTTGGCAAAAAGCCGGTGACATCGGATGAACGTTTTGATGAAATAACCAGCCAATTAAAAAAGAATGAACTAATTGACCGTCATGAAGAAATCCGCGATGCAATTGACTATTTACAGCGCCTGCTTCCTGTCACTCGTAATCAGCAAAAAGTTGTCTGCCATTGCGATTTGAATCATCACAACGTTATTTTAACCGATAAAGGGCAGCTCTACCTTGTGGATTGGGATAATGCAATGATTGCTGACCCGGCGATGGACTTCGGGTTCGTATTAAAATGGTATATACCGCAGGAGGATTGGAATGAGTGGCTTTATCGATATGGAGCCACCCGTGACAGCCAATTGACCGAGCGAATCCACTGGTATTTAATTATGGATGCTCTTTTCTATTTTAATTGGCATTATGAGCGGGCTGAAATCAATAAAGCCTATGAACGACTGGCCGACTTGCGGAAGCTGAATGAGCATGTCAGCACGACTATTCTTGACTGAGTCCGCTGATTGCATTCACCCATGTGTCAATGTTCGTTTGGTTGGTACGGACATGTTCTTCATCATTATGGGCAATTTCACCCTGACGGCCATAATTGTATATTTCAGGAAGAAGCTGCAGCAATTGGTCATCTGAAATACTGTTGTCGGCCATCATGGACTGCACCAGCCGCTTAATCTGCTGGTATTCGGAAATGGCGCCACAGCAATCCTCTGTCTGTTCTGTCAAAATATCGTGCAGAAGCTGCAATTGATTGTGTACAGTCAATGTCATTGAACTCACCTCAGCAAATAGTTTGAACCAATACATGATATCTATGCTTATCGAAAAGGAGGTACTTAGGAAATGCGGGAGCGCCATCGAGCGTGGGCAGATGACTTTCTGCGGGACAACACCAGCCTGATTATTACGGATGCGGAAGAAAGGAAAGGCCGGTGGAAAGAATTATTTGGAAATGATCATCCAATTCATTTAGAAATTGGAACGGGAAAGGGTCAGTTTATCACCGGGATGGCCGAAAAAAATCCGGATGTTAATTTTATTGGAATTGAACTGGCTAAAAGCATTATTGTCATGGCTGGCGCAAAATTGAAAGAATCCGGAGTGACGAATGCACGTTTATTGCATGTGGATGCCGCTGACTTAAAAGAACTGTTTGCTCAAAATGAAATTTCGGCCATTTATTTGAACTTTTCCGACCCGTGGCCAAAGAAACGGCATGCTAAAAGGCGACTTACCTTTCATACATTTTTAGAGCAGTATGAGCATATTCTGCAGCCTGGCGGGGAAATCACCCTTAAAACGGATAACCAGGGACTGTTCGAATATTCGCTGGTTAGTTTTTCCGAGTTTGGGCTGAAACTGAAAGAAGTGCATCTGGACCTGCACAGTGCAGAAGTCCCGGAAAATGTCATGACCGAATACGAAGAAAAATTTTCAGCAAAAGGGCAGCCGATTTACCGGTGCCGAGCTGAATTCACCTAGAACCCCACATCCGGGTTCTTTTTTGATATGTGTTGCAATCGTTTACAATAAAACGTTAATCCGCTACACTTGAGATATAGGCAAAGGAGGAGTGACTAGTGGAATCACTGCAGATTGGACGGGCAAAACTGACATGGCTGAACGGCGGTGTGAACTTTCTGGACGGCGGAGCCATGTTTGGGGTTGTGCCGAAACCCCTTTGGGGAAAGAAATATCCGTATAATGAAAGAAATCAAATTGAGTTGCGTACAGATCCGATTTTAGTACAGCTTGATGGAAAGAATTATGTGATTGATTCCGGAATGGGCAATGGAAAACTGACGGACAAACAGATTCGCAATTTCGGTGTCCGCGAAGAATCGTCTATTGATCAGTCGCTTGCCGAATTGGGGCTGTCCACAGATGATATCGATGCCATGCTGATGACCCATTTGCATTTTGACCATGCATGCGGGCTGACGAAACCTGCTGGTGATGGCTATACATCCGTCTTTAAAAACGTAGCTATTTACGTTTCCCAGGTTGAATGGGATGAAATGCGCAATCCCAACATCCGCTCAGCCAATACATATTGGGAAATGAACTGGAAGCCGATCCAGCAGCAAGTCATTCCGTTTGAACAAGAACTTACCATCACGGACGGACTAAAAATGATTCACACTGGCGGGCATAGTGACGGACATTCCATACTGCTGTTTGAAGATGGCGATGACACATGGATTCATATGGCTGATATCATGCCGACCAACGCACACCAAAATAAATTGTGGGCCTTAGCCTATGACGACTATCCGGTTACATCGGTCCACCAGAAAGAAAAATGGATGGATTATGGATATAAGAACAAGGCGTGGTATACGTTTTATCATGACGCCTATTTCCGGGCGATTAAATTTGATGAAACCGGAAGCCGGATTGATCAAGTTGAGCGGGAGCGGTATGAATACGATTAAAGAAAAAAGCCATTTGCGCTGCAGATGGCTTTTTTCGTGGGAGTAGAAAGTGAATAAGTTGGATGGCCTTATAAGAAATATCGGCACCCGCTATAAGATGAGGCGGATGCCGAGTTTTCAATCGAACAATTTATTAAGCTGTTTCCGCTGAGTCAATAACGGTACCCGTATCAGCGTCAATATAGAACTCGTACTGCTTGTTCTCACCGTCCATATTTCGTGTGACACCACCGCGGTAGGCATGGTACAGCAGGCCATTTTTTTCATATTCTTCAGGCTTCATGTAAATCCATGAGCCACTGATTGGCCCTTGCTTTTTAAACGTTTCTTTTGCTTTTTTCAGTGCCTTCTCCGGTGTGACTGACTGATTGCGGTCAAGCTGCTGTTTTACGACATATCCTGCTGCAATCCCGGCCGCAGCGGCAATAACAATGTTTCTGGCTTTCATATTACGATCACCTCGGAAAAAATTTTTTAAACGCTTTCCTTATTATATCCTTAAGTATAACGGAAAAAAATCAAAATAGAAACCAATAAATGGCTGATGGTGGAAAGATGCAGTGTATTTCCGTTATACTTGTTTCAATACATACAAAAAACGGAGGAGGAACCATCATGGACCAGGAAACAAAAAATTTGTTCAAAAACCTGACAGAGTTACAGGGAGCCCCAGGAAATGAACACGCTATCCGAACGTTTATGCGTGGAGAGCTGGAAAAATATGCAGACGAGGTAATCCAGGACAATTTGGGCGGTGTATTTGGTGTCAAAAATGGCGACGGGCCGCGGGTCATGGTTGCGGGCCACATGGATGAAGTAGGCTGTATGGTCACCCAAATTACGAAAAATGGCATGATTCGTTTTCAGACACTGGGTGGCTGGTGGAGCCAGGTACTTTTGGCACAGCGCGTACAGATTATGACCGATGAGGGACCGGTTATCGGTGTCATTGGGTCGACACCACCACATAATTTAACACCTGAGCAGCGGAAAAAACCAATGGATACGAAAGATATGCTGATTGACATTGGAGCAGATGATCGTGCCGATGCTGAGAAGATTGGTATAAGGCCAGGCCAGTCGGTTGTTCCGATTTGTCCATTTACACCAATGGCGAACGAGAAAAAAATCCTGGCCAAAGCGTGGGACAACCGGTATGGCTGCGGACTGTCGGTTGAATTGTTGAAAGAACTGCAGGGAGAAACAGTTCCAAACAAATTGTATTCCGGTGCAACTGTGCAGGAAGAAGTGGGCTTACGCGGGGCCAAAGTTGCGGCCAACATGATTCAGCCGGATATCTTCTATGCGCTTGATGCATCTCCTGCGAATGACATGTCCGGTGATGATAAGGAATTCGGTCAGCTGGGCCAGGGTGCTTTATTGCGTATTTTTGACCGGACAATGATTACGCATCGTGGTATGCGGGAGTTTATTCTCGATACGGCTGAGTCGAATGACATTCCGTATCAGTATTTTGTTTCACAAGGCGGTACGGATGCAGGAAGTGTTCATATTGAGAATGATGGCATTCCATCAGCAGTTGTTGGCATATGCTCCCGCTATATTCACACGTCATCATCGATTATCCATGTGGATGATTATCAGGCGGCGAAAGAATTATTGGTGAAGCTTGTTAAATCGACGGATAAAAACACGGTTGAAACCATTCAAGCGAAGTAAGGTGTCATAATGGACATAATTGTTGGATCAAAAAGTCCCACCAAAATTGCTGCGGTTAAGGAAGTCTTTCTACAGGATAATGTGACAGCAAACGATACGCCTTCCCTTGTCAGTGATCAGCCGTTTTCTGATTCTGAAACAAGACAGGGTGCCATCAACCGAGCTTCAGGCAGTCTGGAAACAGCATTGCCCGGAACTGTTGGCATTGGACTGGAAGGCGGTGCAATGTACGTTGGTAATGAGTTATATTTATGCAACTGGGGTGCACTCGTAACAGCTGATAGTCACACTTTTACAGCAAGCGGGGCGCGGATTCTGCTGCCTGAAGAAATAAAGGATGCATTGATCGCCGGTGAAGAACTTGGCGATGTGATGGATAGGTATGCACAGCGGGAAAATGTACGAAAAAATGAAGGTGCTATTGGGATCTTTACGAATAAACATGTTTCACGGAAAATGATGTTCACACATGTTGTTAAGCTGTTATATGGGCAGTGGGAGTATTGGACGCGAGGGTAAAAACCTGCGGGAGGGGGTCGGCTTGTGCAGCCGCCCCCCTCTAAATCCGGATTTAGTACCCGGGTGCAGGACTGGAAGAATAATATGGATTATTCGTACAGGTAGTTCAGAACATCAAGTGCCTGGTCGATTGTTTCAACAGTGACATTCGCTTTATTGGATAATTCTTTTAACGGGTGGATCAATGATTCAGGTCGTACAAGAATTGTTGGTTTGTTCATGGTAATGGCTGCACTGGCATCCATTGCCGTGTTCCACTGTTTATATTTTTCCCCGAACAAGGCAATGACGACATCCGCTTTCTGAAGCAGTACTTCTGTACGGAAGTTGTTAATGGCGGATGCTGCATCATCCCTGTAAATATTCCCCGGCTGTTTGCCCAGTACGGCCTCACCGATGTCATCGGAACGTTCATGATTTGTCTGTGGAGCCACAAATGTCAGCGGGAGCTTTTTTTCCCTGACTTTTGCTTTGAGCTGTTCCCGCCAGTCATCGTGAATTTGTCCTGCCAGATAAACCGTCAATTCCATGAAAATCCCCTCCATTAGTAGTATCTATTTCCATCTTATCTGTTTTTACAGGCAACGCAAATGAAAAGGGTATAGCTGGAAAAATATTTCCTTGTCAAAATTTAAAATCGTAGTATGATGTAATGAGGAAAAAGTACTATGCTTGGAGGAAGAACGTTGCGAAGGATATATGTAGTAATGATTGTTTTATTCGGTATACTTGTGCTGACGGGCTGCAGCATGATTCAGTCAGAGGAGGAAGCAATTCAGCATGCCGGGGAGGCGGCTGAAAAGCAGTTTCATGCAGACGATGCCGCCGAAGCCAACCAGGAGCTGGATATATTGTCCATGTATGTACCTGCTGGATTAGAGGTGGACAAAGAAGAGGCGAGCAATATCATTCTGAAAGATGGAAGTCAGACTTATATCGTTTTTTATAATGAACTGGAAGGACCGAAAAGCAAACTGAGCTATAAGGCAGCCGCTGCAAAGGAAGACGAGGCCTTGCTCCTGGAAACCTTTGAAGATAAAGATAAATTTGGCTATATCCGGATTATGCCTGCTGATGAAGAAGACAAGTATGAATTGCAGTTGGGTGTGGGCGGGGTGAAAATCACTACCTACACACCAAAAAGCAGCATGGAAGATGATGCTGAGGCAATGATGAAAATGTCCCGATCCATTGCCTTTGAAAACAGGGAATCGGCAAGCGAATGAGGCAAAGAAAACAGCCTATCAGCAAAACGGCGGAATGAATGTTCATTCTGCCGTTTTTGCTGTGAGCCGGAGTTCTGCATCAAGATAATTGAATCAAACTGGAATGAAAGATATGATGGTAATGGACAATGGAGGTAGATAAGATGAAAGAACTTGAATCTGTGGAGCAATTCCATCATCATATTCATAATGGAAATGTTATTACTGTATTTTCAGCTGACTGGTGCCCGGACTGCAGGGTAATTGAGCCGGTATTGCCGGAAATAGAAGCAGCTTATCCCACTTGGACATTTCTTTCCATCGACCGGGATACGTTTATTGATCTCTGTCAAGAATATGGCGTATTTGGCATACCCAGCTTTATTGCATTTAAAAATGGTGAAGAAGCAGGCCGATTTGTAAGCAAGGACAGGAAAACGAAGGAAGAAATTATGACCTTTATAGAAGAAGTGAACGGCTAAAAGGGGGTGCCAGCAAATGGCAAAAATGACCAGCATTAAAATGAAAAAAATGATAGAAGGTCGGCTGGCCAAGCCGGAATTCCGAACATCGTACAACCGGGATAAAGATACATTCCGTATTGAGTGGAAAGATACGGGACAGGGGATGACGATTACGCTTCCTAACGTTGTTGCCAAATATAATGAGCGTGGAGAAGCTGCTTTAGACGATTTGGAGGAACATGTGCAGGAGGCTATGAAAATCATGCATGAACAGCATGATTTATCAGGCAAGGAAAAGCAAATTTATCCCGTTATCCGCGCCACATCATTCCCGACAGAAACGAATGCAGGATCGAAACTTGTTTTTAAAGAGCATACAGCCGAGACGCGTGTTTTTTATGCTTTGGACCTAGGAAAGTCTTATCGGCTTATTGATGAACCAATGCTGGAGCAGGAAGGCTGGTCGTACGGCTGGATTGATGAAATTGCGTCGTTCAATGTGCGGTCACTGTCAAATGATTATAAACAAGATACTGTAGCGGATAATGATTTTTACTTTGTAGCAAAACAGGATGGCTACGATGCCAGCAGGATTTTAAATGAAGCGTTCCTTGAGGAAATGCTGGCGAATGCGAAGGGGGAATTGGCTGTAGCTGTTCCCCACCAGGATGTGCTGATTTTTGCGGATATCCAGAACAAGGCCGGATACGATATACTGGCACAAATGACGATGAAGTTTTTTGCGGAAGGCCGGATACCAATCACATCCTTGCCATTCATCTATGAAGACAAAACATTGGAACCGGTTTTCATCCTTGCAAAAAACCGGCCGGAAAATAAATAGAATTGCAACAACCAGAAAGGATTGAATCGAATGGATATCTTTTACAACCCAAAAGCTGCCGGAGATGTACTCATTATTCCAATAAAAGATGGCGACCGTTACACCATCAGACATGAAAACTATGGCGATGTAACAAAAATAACCGATGAACAAGGTGATATACTGGGCTATAATCTATTTTCTGCTTCCACCTATGTTGATTTGAACGCTACCGGCAAAATAGCGATGAACGAATCATTGCTCCATCAGCTGAAAGAAGCTTTCACAAAAAATAATCTGCATGATTCGCTTGATTTTGACTTAAGTTCATCGTTTGTTGTTGGCTATGTTAAGGAAAAAGAACAGCATGAAAATGCCGATAAACTGAGTGTTTGCCAGGTGGATACAGGGGATGAACAGCTGCAGATTGTTTGCGGGGCACCAAATGTCGAAGCAGGACAGAAAGTCGTAGTTGCGAAGGTTGGAGCTGTCATGCCAGGCGGAATGAAAATCAAAGCAACAGAGCTCCGCGGTGTGCCTTCCAATGGTATGATATGCTCGCAGAAAGAACTCGGACTGCCCGGTGCCCCTGAGGAAAAAGGCATATATGTCCTAGACGAATCCTATGAAACAGGTCAGCCATTTGAATTTTAAACAAAAACAACCTGCGTCTTTTTGACAAGGGTTGTTTTTTTATGGCTCCTTTCGTAAACTTGGTTGTTTTTCCAGTACAGATGTAGATAGAAAGTGAAAATTCATTAAGTGGGGGGTTCGACGCATAGTACGTGCTAGTGCAGGCGTTGCGACAAGGACTTCGCGATTTTAGCCTGCCCCTTCCTCCCAGACTGAATGTTAGTTGAACGAATCAGGAATTTACGACGCACAGGACAGGGAAGGCTTTGACAGCAACACATCGCGCGAAGAAAAAGCGATTTTCTTTTTCAAGGACGTGCTAGTGCCGATAATGCGACAGGACGTCACGTTATTATCGGGCGGGCTTTTGGCCTTGAGAAGCCTTCTCACGGACTTTTCGGCCCGCTTTTGGATGGTTTATGGCCTTGAGAAGCCCTCTCACGGACTTTTCGGCCCGCTTTTGGGTGGTTTATGGCCTTGAGAAGCCCTCTCACGGACTTTTCGGCCCGCTTTTGGGTGGTTTATGGCCTTGAGAAGCCTTCTCACGGACTTTTCGGCCCGCTTTTGGGTGGTTTATGGCCTTGAGAAGCCCTCTCACGGACTTTTCGGCCCGCTTTTGGGTGGTTTATGGCCTTGAGAAGCTTTCTCTCGGACTTTTTGGCCCGCTTTTGGGTGGCTTTTGGCCTTGAGAAGCTTTCTCACGGACTTTTCGGCCCGCTTTTGGGTGGTTTATGGCCTTGAGAAGCCCTCTCACGGACTTTTCGGCCCGCTTTTGGGTGGTTTATGGCCTTGAGAAGCCCTCTCACGGACTTTTCGGCCCACTTTTGGGTGGTTTATGGCCTTGAGAAGCCCTCTCACGGACTTTTCGGCCCACTTTTGGGTGGTTTATGGCCTTGAGAAACCTTCTCACGGACTTTTCTGCAGCTTTTTCGCTTTTCCGCGAGGAGGCTGAAGCCGTGCCCGCGGTAAAGAAGACGCTGTGAAAAGGACGTCGGCTATATTCGTCAAGTCCTATGACAACGCCGACCCTGGAACATCCTGTTCGTCGGAGAAGACGTCGCGCTTATGCCCTATGGGTGAAAGCGACTGCCCGGAGTGGTCTGCTGTGTCGCAGTTTATACAAATTGTTCAGCAGGGCTTCATTCTCTGGATACAACAATCTTTTAGAAAACAGCCCTTTTTATCCTCCCATTCGACACAAAAAATTGGTAAACTGAAGACAGTGCTATTTTGATAGAAATGAGTGGATACATATGTGGGATCGATTGAAAAAGAAACTCAGCAACCTTTTTTTTGAGGAAATTGATGATAAAGAAGATGAAGCACCAGTGGAATGGAACGACAGCAAACAGGAATTGCGCACCAAAATGACATACCAATATCCGGCAAGGAAGCCATTCCGTTTTCCTGTCATCCCTGATGCTTCCTCTAAAGAATCAAATGATTCGGAGTCGGAAAAACCAGCATTTTCCCGAAAACAATCAGGAAGCAAGGAAAAGGCTAATCCGGAGCAGCAGCCGGAGCAAGAAACACAGCAGGACAGGAAAGTTTATAAACCGGATTATGGTGAGCCGTTCACCCCTAGTGATGTACCGTCACCGATTTACGGTTTTCAGAAGCGTGACAAATCGGAAGAAGAATATAACGAAATTCCAGCGTTTCAGCGAAAACAGGAGCGTGAGCGTTCATCATCAATGCTAGAAGAAGAGGTACCTTCAGAACCGGCGGTGGAACAACCACAAACGGAACCATCTGAAGCCGTTATAGAAAATACCGCCGTCTCGAGTGATGATTTGCCTTTTAAAACTAATCAGGAGGAGGAAGAACAAGCTAAACCGGAAACAGAAAAACGTGAGCCGGATAACCAAACAAGGCAGCCGAAGCCGCAACGGCAAAAAAACCGCAGACAGAAAGACGACCAGCCGAACAGTCAAAAACCACTGCCATTCAACGTTATGATGTCGGCAAACGATAAACGGAAACAGACACAAAGTCGGAGAAAGCCAGAGCCTGTCCGTTCACCTGTACCAAAAGATGAACCGGCAGAAGCAAGCACCATTCCATACCATTTACTGGATGATCCGGAGCCGAAAAATACCCAGGACCAAGCATGGATGAGCAATGAAAAAGAACTTCTCGAAAAGACGCTGAAGCATTTCCATGTCCGGGCAAAGGTGGTTCACACAACCCAGGGGCCATCGGTAACAAGGTTTGAAGTGCAGCCGGAACCGGGAGTAAAAGTGAGTAAAATTAAAAACCTGAGTGATGACCTGAAACTGAATATGGCGGCAAAAGACATTCGGATGGAAGCACCAATTCCAGGAAAAAGTACGATTGGGATTGAAATCCCTAACCAGCATGCACAAAAAGTGGGGCTGCAGGAGATTTTCGATTCGGAACCTTTTCAAGCGAGCACATCTTCGTTGACGGTCGGTCTTGGGTTAAGCATTGAGGGGGAGCCGCAAGTAACGGACATTCAAAAAATGCCGCACGGGCTAATCGCAGGCGCAACCGGATCAGGTAAAAGTGTCTGTATCAACGCTATTTTGATCAGCCTTTTGTATAAAGCAAACCATGACGAAGTGAAATTTTTAATGATTGACCCTAAAATGGTTGAACTGGCACCGTTCAATGGCATTCCGCACCTTTTATCACCTGTGATTACGGATGTCAAAGCGGCAACAGCTTCTCTGAAATGGGCGGTAGGCGAGATGGAAGAACGATATGATAAGTTTGTTCAGGAAGGTGTCCGGGACGTCAAACGATTCAACCAAAAAATGGCCCGGGAACATCGTCAAGAGGAAAGAATGCCGTTTATCGTCATTGTAATTGACGAACTTGCCGATTTGATGATGGCTGCACCACAGGACGTGGAAGATGCCATTAGCCGGATTGCCCAGAAAGCACGTGCTTGTGGCATACATTTGCTGCTTGCCACTCAGCGCCCGTCCGTTGACGTTATTACAGGCCTGATTAAAGCAAATATTCCGACTCGCATCGCCTTTAGTGTGTCGTCACAAGTCGATTCCAGAACGATTCTGGATGCCAGCGGTGCCGAAAAATTGCTTGGTAATGGCGATATGCTGTTCACGGAAAACGGTGCAGGCAAAAGTGTACGAATACAAGGCGCATTTGTTTCGGATGATGAAATTGATCGGGTGACCGACTATGCACGATCCATTGCTGAGCCGGAATACCAATTTGAGCAGGATCAGCTGCTGGCTCAGATAACGAAGGATGACGAAACAGATGACTTGCTTGAGGATGCGATTGATTTTGTTGTGCAGCATGACAGTGCGAGCACGTCGCTCCTGCAGCGGCAGTTCAAAATTGGCTACAACCGAGCTGCCAGACTGATGGATGCTATGGAAAACCAAGGCATTATCGCACAGCAAAACGGCAGCAAACCGCGCGAAGTTCTTGTGACTGCTGCGCAAATAGAAAACTAAAAAGCCACTTGTCTAGTTCCCCTTCTTTTTATATGATAAGGGAGAATGTATTTTTTAAAAATCTTTTTGTATACGAGGAGAAACGGTATGAAGGAAATCACCAAAAAATTGAATGGCGACATTAAGCGCTTGACGAATAAAACATTCAAGTTCGATGAACGGATTAAAGAAGGATGGTTTTCAGCTGTTTACTTTCTGAAAACGAAAGAAATAGCAGAAAAAAAGCAGCCAAATAATCATGTGACCATGCAGTTTTTTCAAAAAACCAGTGAAGCGGTGCTGTGTGGCACAGACGAAGCGATAGCACTCGTACATACCTTCGCTGATGAGCCGGAAAAGCTGGAAATTCACTCATTGAAAGATGGAGATAAAATCGGCCCGTATGAAACAGTACTGACCATCTCCGGCGCTTACCAGCAGTTCGGGTTTTTAGAAGGAATTATTGATGGAATTTTGGCAAGAAGAACATCAGTGGCTACGAATGTATATAATGTGGTAAAAGCGGCCAATTCATCAAGAAAACAGAAACCGGTTATTTTCATGGGTGACCGTGATGACCATTATACACAGCAGGCCGGTGATGGTTATGCAGCATTCATTGGCGGCTCAACTGCACAGGCAACCCATGCAATGAATGAGTGGTGGGGAAAAGAAGGGATGGGCACCATGCCGCATGCTATGATTCAGATGTTTCGCGGCGATGTCGTTGCAGCGTCAAAAGCCTATCATGAAATATACCCCGAAGATGAACTGGTTGCACTGGTGGACTATAACAATGATGTGATCACAGATTCGCTAAAAGTGGCCCACGCCTTTGGGGAGGAACTTGAAGCAGTACGTATCGATACATCCAGAACACTTGTTGATAAATACTTTTTGCGGAACCATCATTTAATGGGCACCTTTGATCCGAGAGGCACTAATCCCGAACTCGTTTTTGCCTTGAGGAAAGCACTGGATGATGAGGGTTTTTCCCATGTGAAGATTATGGTTAGCGGTGGATTTACGGAAAACCGGATCAGCTATTTTGAGGAAAAAGGTGTACCTGTCGACATGTATGGCGTCGGGGGCAGCCTGCTGAGAATCAACATAGGGTTCACCGGGGATAATGTGTTGTTCAATGGTGTTCCCGAGGCTAAAGAAGGACGGCGCTACAGGCCTAATCAGCGGATGGAAAAAGTCGAATACTTCCCGCAGGATGCTGACGAATGAATGACGGTATAAAATAAACCAGGCATTTGGTCCTGTTGCTCTGGCTGTTGTTTCATTCTTTGCGGCAATTTGCTATAATAGCTGAATAGCTGTTAGCGTCAACGCTAGTTGCGGAAATTGTTTCAGACATATTTTTGGAGGTTCTTTTTTATGACAACTTACCATTTTATTGGTATAAAGGGAACCGGAATGAGTGCACTTGCCCATATCCTTCATGATTCCGGGGAAAAAGTGCAGGGGTCTGATGTTGAGAAGCGATTTTTCACACAAAAAGCATTAGAGGAAAAAAACATTCCAATCTTCCCTTTTTCAGAAACAAACATCAAGAACGGCTGCACCATCATTGCGGGTAATGCTTTTTCAGATAATCATCCGGAAATAAAAGAAGCACAACGAAAAGGATTAACTTTTTATCGCTACCATGAATTTTTAGGGGAATGGCTGAAGCAATATACGAGTATTGCTGTCACAGGAGCACATGGAAAAACATCGACGACTGGTTTACTGGCCCATGTTCTTGATGCGTCCTATCCCATTTCCTATTTGATTGGTGATGGTACCGGCAAAGGTCATGTGGACAGTAAATATTTCGTGTTTGAGGCGTGTGAATACCGCCGCCACTTTCTCAGCTACAAACCGGATTATGCGATCATGACAAACATAGATTTTGATCATCCAGACTATTTCACAAGTATTGATGACGTTTTTCACGCCTTTCAGGAAATGGCGGATCAAGTTAAAAAAGGTATCATTGCCTGTGGGGATGACGAACAGCTGCAGCGAATACAGGCCAAAGTACCAGTGGTATACTACGGGTTTTCCAGTACGAATGATTTCCAGGCACAGCACGTAAGGGAAACAGCTGAAGGCACGGAGTTTGATGTATTCGTCCGCAATACGTATTATGATACATTTGAAATCCCGATGTATGGCGAGCATAATGTGCTGAATGCACTATCCGTGATTGCCATTTGCCACTATGAGGATATGAAAACCGAAACGATTAAAAAACTTAACAGCTTTGAGGGTGTTAAACGCAGGTTCACGGAAAAACAGATCGGCAGTCAGATTCTGGTTGATGATTATGCACATCATCCAAAGGAGATAACAGCGACGATTGATACAGCTCGTAAGAAATTTCCCGATAAACAAATTACTGCTATCTTTCAGCCGCATACATTCACCCGAACGAAAACCTTTCTGCAGGAATTCGCCGACAGTCTAGATCTGGCCGATCAGGTTTATCTATGTGATATATTCGGCTCCGCAAGAGAAGACAGCGGAAAACTGACGATTCACGATTTGCAGGAACGAATTGATGGAAGTGCTATTTTGGAGCTGTCTAATACAGAAGTGCTGCTGAATGCAGAAGACAGTGTACTGCTTTTTATGGGAGCAGGGGATATCCAGAAATTCCAGGAGGCTTACGAACAGGAGTTAGCATCACAGAGATTGGCATCTCAGAGAAATGATATAATGAACGCTTAAAGAAAGAGCCTGTACCCCAGGCTTTTTTTATAATGTCAGAAGTTATAAGTATGGATGACCTGATAAGTGCAGCTTGGCTTGTCGCCATTAAACCTGGCGACAAGCCAAGTTTTCTAATGTTTTTGAAAGGATTTTCCTGCATATTTGTCGAAATGAAAGAAATAATCCGTTATAGTAGGGATAAATGGGTGTATGGAATGCGTGGACGATCCGGGTGATGTTTTTAATCATTGGCAGTGGGGAATAGCTGAAAAGGTCTCTTTGCATGTGTCTGCCATTCCACCTACCGATTGCTGAAATGAAGGAGCTGATAGTGTAATGGAAATCATGTTGTACATTGCTGCATTAATTGCCGCAGTTGCTTTGGCAGTGCTTGTTATTTACACGGTTATAACGCTGAAAGCTATGCAGCGCACCATGACCAATGCGACCGATACGCTGGAGAATCTGGAAGTCCAGATGCAGGGGGTCACAACAGAAACAGCCGAACTGTTAAAGAAAACAAATAAATTGGCCGATGATGTAAATCAGAAATCGGAAAAATTGAATGGTTTATTTGATAGTGCTCAAGGGATTGGGGAAACAGCAAATAACCTGAATGGTTCATTACGGAGATGGTCAGACAGTGTTTCCAGAGCAGCTGCACACGATCAGGAGAAGGCCTCGGAAGTACTGAAATGGGGAAATGCAATTGTTGATTTCTGGAGAAAGAAAAAGAACAAATAGGCTACATTGATTATTTTTGAACGACCTTTAAAGAGGAGGAATTCGGATGGAAAACAACGAAGCAAAAAGTTTCAACGGGAAGGATTTTGTTCTTGGCTCTATCATTGGTGCCCTTGGCGGCGCTTTGACAGCGCTGCTGCTGGCACCAAAGACCGGTACTGAATTGCGCAGCGATCTTAACTCTGGAACAGTGGAATTGAAGCATCGTGCGAGTGACTGGAAAGACAAAGCATATGTGAAGGGATCTGAATGGAAAGAAACAGCCGTTGATAAAGGATCCGAATGGAAGGACAAGGCATATGTGAAAGGGTCTGAGTGGAAAGAGAAAGCTAATGACTCCACAACCAGACTTGTGCAAAAAGCACAAAAACTATCACCTGTACAGGATACAGAAACTGGCGGAGACGGACAGAGCGAATCTGCCGCAGCTAATGACATAGCAGATCAGTAGAAAGAAAAACCGGTGAATGATTCACCGGTTTTGTTATGTAAGAGCCCGTTTTGTTCTATAAAATAAAAAATAATGAATTTAGGGGTGACAAAGAAAAGACTTTACTATATAATGGTCTCTAATTATTCAAATGTGGTCTATTTTCAGAATAAAACCGTAGCAGGAGGGGTTTCCATGAGTAACGAATTAGAGCAGCTTCGAGAGCAGTTAGACAGCATCAACGAACAACTGCTGGGCTTAATCAATCAGCGTGCTGAAATTGCACAGGAGATAGGAAAGGTGAAAAATAAACAGAGCATCAATCGCTTTGATCCGGTCAGGGAGCGTAAGATGCTGGATGAATTGACAAAGCAAAATGAAGGTCCTTTTGAAAATTCAACGATCGAACATATCTTTAAAGAAATATTTAAAGCAAGTCTCGAATTGCAGGAAGATGACCACCGCAAAGCATTACTCGTTTCCCGCAAGAAAAAGCCGGAAAACACGATCATTGATATAAAAGGGGAAAAAATAGGCGACGGAAATGTACACCATGTGATGGGACCGTGTGCCGTTGAAAGCTATGACCAGGTGTCAGAAGTAGCTAAAGCAGTAAAAAGCAAGGGAGTCAATCTGCTTCGCGGTGGTGCATTTAAACCGAGGACGTCACCATACGATTTCCAGGGACTTGGACTGGAAGGGCTGAAAGTATTGAAAAAGGTTGCTGATGAATCCGGGCTTGCAGTTGTCAGTGAAATAGTTAATCCTGCAGATATCGAAAAGGCAGCCGACTATCTTGATGTTATCCAGATTGGTGCCCGGAACATGCAAAACTTTGAATTGCTGAAGGCTGCAGGTGAGGTAGATAAACCTGTTCTTTTGAAACGCGGTATGTCTGCAACCATTTCTGAGTTTCTGAATGCTGCCGAATATATTATCGCAAAAGGGAATGGCAATATCATTCTCTGTGAACGAGGAATAAGGACTTACGAGAAAGCTACCAGAAACACACTAGATATTTCAGCGGTTCCGATCTTGAAGCAGGAAACACATTTACCTGTCATGGTCGATGTTACGCACTCAACAGGCCGGCGTGATCTCCTGCTTCCAGCGGCAAGAGCAGCTCTGGCCATTGGTGCTGATGGAGTTATGGCAGAAGTTCACCCGGATCCGGCGGTAGCCTTGTCCGATGCTGCACAGCAAATGGACATTCCGACTTTCGAGAAATTCATGGATGAACTGCAAGCATTTTCCGAATCTGGACGCAGTGCTTCCATGGTATGAAATTAAATGACAATTTTATGTCTGCGGTATCTGCCCTCCAAAAAGCGGGACAGATACCGTTTTTTATTGTCCTCACAAGTGTACAGCCTTTAAATTTTTTGTGTTTTATGGCATTGTAGAGTATTATAATGGGAAAAGGAATCGAATTAGTAATCTGGCTAGGAGGTCAAGCATGACAGTAACAATATACGACGTAGCAAGAGAAGCGAATGTTTCTATGGCAACTGTTTCACGGGTTGTCAATGGTAATCCGAATGTAAAACCGGTAACACGCAAGAAGGTTCTGGCAACGATTCAGGAACTTGGGTACCGTCCAAATGCGGTTGCCCGCGGATTGGCAAGTAAAAAAACAACAACGGTAGGTGCCATTATTCCAGATATTTCCAGTATCTTTTTTGCTGAACTGGCGCGGGGCATTGAAGATATTGCGACGATGTATAAGTATAATATTATTTTGAGTAACTCTGATCAGAACAAAGATAAAGAATTGCGCCTTATTAATGCCATGCTGGAGAAGCAGGTAGATGGAATTTTGTTCATGGGTGGCGATATTTCAGAGGAACATGTGGAGCAGTTCCAAAGTTCATCCGTACCGGTTGTTCTGGCAGCAACCTATGATGAAACGGACAAAATTCCATCGGTGAATATTGACTATGAAGCTGCAGCATTTGAGGCAACTTCTTATTTGATTGAGAAAGGAAACACCAGAATTGCGTTCATCTCTGGTGTCGATGATACGCTAATCAATAAACAGAAATATAATGGCTATGTGCGGGCACATGAAGAAAAGTCTGTCACTCTTGATGATGCGTACATTCTTAAAGGTGATTATTCCTATGACTCAGGTCTGGAGGCGGCGGAACAGCTTTTAGCCAAAGACGAACAGCCTTCTTCCGTATTTGTTGCCTCAGATGAAATGGCATTGGGAGTCATTCATGGGGCCCAGGACAGGGGCTTTCGAGTACCGGAAGATCTTGAGGTCTTCGGGTTTGACAATACAAGACTGGCAACCATGGTACGCCCGACACTGTCTACCATCGTACAGCCAATGTATGATATTGGTGCTGTTGCCATGCGTCTATTGACCAAATATATGAATAAGGAAGAAGTGGAGGAGAAAAAAGTCATTCTTCCGCATCGGATTGTCGAAAGAAACTCAACAAACTGATCAATATGCCGATATAAGAAGTAACCTGTCTCATAGGTTTCAACAAGGTTCCGGGGAGCGAGACAATGCGAAAAACAGATATACTGACACCAATCGGCATTACACTTGGGTTTATTATGATAATGCTAGCAATCCTTTCCAAGGGAGGAACGGAAGGAGTCTCTTCCTTTTTGGATGTTGCTTCTATTTTTGTGGTTATCGGCGGATTGACTGCATCACTCCTGATTAATTTTAAAATGGAGCAAATTAAATTAACCGGTAACGTCATCAAGGAAACATTCCATAAGAACGATCAGCGGATGACGGAACTTGTTGAGAAGTTTATCCATTTGGCGGAACGTGCCCGCCGGCAAGGTATTTTAGCGTTGGAAAATGAAATGGACGAAGTGGATGATGAATTTCTGAAAAAAGGAATTCTGCTGGCTGTCGACGGAATAGAGCCCGAAGTGATTTCAGATATCATGAATGCGGAAATTACAGCCATGGAGGAGCGTCATTATCGTGGACGGGCGATTCTTGAAAAGGCAGGAGAATACGCACCGGCCTGGGGGATGATTGGAACGTTGGTCGGGCTCGTCCTCATGCTTAATAGCCTTACTGACCCAGCAACACTTGGGCCGAATATGGCGGTTGCCCTTTTAACGACATTGTATGGAACTGTCCTGGCCAATCTTGTCTTTATTCCGATGAAAAATAAGTTGGAGCAGAAGACGGAAGAGGAAATGTTTATCAGACAAATCATCATTGAAGGTGTTATTGGTGTTCAGTCCGGGCAAAATCCAAGGATCCTGGAGGAAAAATTGCGTGCATTCCTTTCCAATGAAACCGCGAAGGAACCGAATGAGGACACTAAAATGACTGGGGAACATGTCAATGAAACGTAGACGTCTGAAAAAACGGGACAATGGCAGGGCGCCAAAATGGATGGTCACGTATTCGGATATGGTGACACTGATTCTGGTCTTTTTTATCTTGCTCTTTTCCATGTCTCAAATCGACATGGTTAAATTTGATGCCCTTTCCGAATCGTTCAGGAATCGGATGATCTTTGACTTTCATCCATCTCCGGTACCGATGGAAAATCCGACTGAACATACAAGTGACGAGGAAAGTGGAAAAAACACCAATGAATTCGAAAAACCGGCGCAGCGTGAGCGTACCGGTCAGACAAAAGAAACGGAACAGGATTCATTGGACGACCTGATGGAAAGTGTAAAGCAATATTTGCACAACAACGAACTGAATAATGTCATTTCCGCGAGCAGGACCGACCGCGGTGTCGTTCTTGTTTTACAGGAAAGTATCTTGTTTGAAACAGGGGAAGCGGAAATACTTGATTCCGGTAAACCATTTTTGGATAAAATCGGCAACCTTCTAGCGAATATACCAAATAATGTGAGGGTGGAAGGGCATACGGACAATCGGCCGATTTCCAGTTACCGATACCCATCCAACTGGGAATTGTCAGGTGCGAGAGCCAGCACTGTCATTCGCTATCTGATTTCCCGGAATGATTTTGCCCCGTCACGTTTTACAGCAGCAGGTTTCGGGGATACCAGACCGATTGTCCCGAATACATCTGAGGCTAATTGGAAAAAGAATAGACGGGTGGAAATGGTTATTATGGAGAAGGATGGTCAATCCTCCCAATAACGATGTGAAATTCTGTGCAAAATGATGCTGAGCATAATAAAAGAAAAGCAAGTGCCATCCCTTAAGGGTAGCACTTGCTTTTTATATATTAGCCGATCGGTCCTGAGCATATTTCATTGCACTGAGCAGAGCTTTTTCATTCTTTTCCGTGATGTCAGCCTTTCTGGGAATATTCGGAACAATGTCTTTAGGGTCTTCCCATGTATCCGGCAGTTTAACAGGGGATTCAGCCTGCCATTTCGCCAGCCATTTATCCGGGAGGGATGTTCTTTGTATATCACCAGTTTTCATGACACTCCAAATTTGTGCCCAAGCACGTGGTACAGCTCGCCACATGTCATATCCGCCTCCACCGAGGGCAATCCAGCGTCCATTACAGTACTGGTGTGCCAGTTCATGGGCAATTTGCGGAATGCGCTCAAATGCTGCTGCAGTGGTACATAAATGTGTGAGTGGATCAAGCACATGTGCATCGGCCCCATTCTGTGTCAAAATAACTTCAGGTCGAAAGAAAGCTGCCACTTTTCTGATGGCCGACTCATAAACAGACAGAAATGATTCATCTTCAGTAAACGCATCAATAGGAATGTTGAAGGAATGGCCATGACCTTCTTTGATACCGCGTTCGCTGATACTACCGGTACCCGGGAACAGGTAGCGTCCAGTCTCATGAATGGAAAGGGTGCATACATTAGGGTCATCGTAGAAGGCCCATTGTACACCATCACCATGATGGGCATCCGTATCAACATACAATACTTTTAAATCGTATTTCTCTCGGATGTATTTGATGGCAATGGCTCCGTCATTATAAATACAGAACCCGCTCGCTTTCCGTTTGAAACCATGGTGAAGCCCACCTCCCAGGTTGAGGGCATGGTCTGACTTGCCTTGCAGCACCTCATCTACTGCAGTTAATGTGCCCCCGACAAGATGGCTTGATGCCTCATGCATATGGGCAAACATGGGTGTATCCTCGGTTCCCAGGCCATGCTCAAGCCCTTCCTCTTCCGACAAGTGCCCATGTCCCGCTCTTTTGACTGCTTGAATGTATTCGGGGGCATGAAACAGCGCGATTTCTTTGTCAGTTGCCGTCCGTGGCTCTTGTATATCTTGAGCCAACAAGAGATTGCTTGCTTCGAGCAGGTCTTTTGTCAACGAAACCCGCTGCTGATTGAACGGATGATCCGAATGAAAGTGATAGGTTAAGAAGTCATCAGCGTATATAAATGATGAACGGCATGTCATAGTTTAGGCTCCGCTATGTTATTCGGCCACATCAATTCATAGCCGGCATCCCGTAAGTCCTGAATCAGTGGCACAGGATTCATGGTCTGGATGCGAAAGACCAGTATTTTGTAATTCGGATCATCGTTGAACGGGTACATGAGAACAGATGTTATATTTGTTTTGCGCTGTCCGAAAACGGCTGCTACTTCCGGAAGTATTCCCGGCTTATGGGGCACTTTCACTTCGATCTGGGAACTTTGGACATTGGTTCCTGTCAATAGAATCATAGTGTAGAGCATCTCTTTTTCAGTAATTATTCCAGTTAAGGTGTTATTGCTGACAACAGGAAGGCAGGCGATTGTCTCATCGTAAAAAATCCGGGCAACTTCTTCCACAAAATCCAATGGATGAACCGTTAAAACTGGCTGGCTCATGATGGACTGTATTTCATTATTTAGCTGGTACTGATTGCTTCCATCATCAAATATAGAAGGGGACGCATCACGAACATCACGGTCAGAAACAATGCCGATAACCTGATTGCTCTCCCTCACGATGGGAATATGCCGAATATGATTTTCCCGCAGCAGCTTCAAGGCATCTGCAATTGTTGCTGTTGGGGGAAGTGTTAACACATTTGTCTTCATAATTTCTTCGACGAGCATTTATAGCCCCTCCCTCATGTTACGGTATTGGTGCCGCTGCAAAAAACGCAGTTCATCAAACTGTTTAACGGATGCTTCCGGAACGCTGCTGCCGGTCCGGACCATCAGGCAGTTTGCCGGATGGGAAATAATTTCTGGATCATCGGTCGGTGCAGGCAGCAACCCCCCTGCGGCCATCATTTTCTCCATGACTTTCCGGTAATCCCACACACTTAGTCTTGTGCCATCAAGGTCCCAGTGCCAGTAGTATTCAGTAGAGATGATGATATAGTTTTCCATGTAATCATCCATCATGGAAACTTCCAGCAGGCCTGAGGCTATTTTTGCACCGCGGTATTTTGGAATGACCTCAACCGCCCCCAGTTCAATCAGATCTTCCATATTGAATTTCGACCAGCGTTCCATTGGATCAGGGTGTAGGTACGTAACATAACCAATGATGGTATCTTCTGTCCTGGCAATGATAATCCTGCCCTCGGTAAAGTCAGCAATGCTGCGGATTGCTTCAAATTGTTTTGATGCAGGTCGGAATGCAGTCAGGTGTTCATGGAAATAGTATTTGGTCAATGCCCCTGATGAAAGTGGCCCTTCAATAACAATAGGACCGTCTGGAGTATCGCGTACATTGGAGTAGTAGGTTTTCACGTGCTCCATTTATTCACCGCCTTGTTATAGCTGCTCACTGGTGTTTCTTACATCTTATTATACAGGAAAATAGTCTTATTTTTTAGTGATAACAGAAATTAAAAGTGAAAAAACGAAGGGGGAATTAACCCCCTTCGTTCTCACTGTCCTTTTTTTTGTCTTTGTCTTTGCTGCTGTCATTTTGATCATTATTTTTGTGCTTATCGGCGTTACCATTGTCGCTGGAATTGTTTCCGCCTTCGTCTTGCTTATTGTCATTCTGTTTATCATTGCTATCACTGTTGTTATTGTCGGACTCTGTATTATCACCGTTCTCTTTATCTGATTCGGTTTTGGAAAAATTCCCGACAACTGCTTGTTTTGATGCTCTCGATTCGAGTCCAAAGTAATCCACTGCTTTGACTCGATAGACACCTTTCTTTTCGGAGAAGGTGAAACTTGTTCCTGTTGTACTACCGATAAGGCTGAATGAACCATCCGGATTTCCAGCACGATAAATGCGGTAACCGACAACATCGCTGCTGCCTGATGCATTCCAAGATAGTTTGCTGCCGGAAGCGGAAACCGAACCAGGTGCAGATGGACGTTCACCATCATCTTCAATTGTCTGATTACTGATGTCTGATTGCGGCAGACCTATTTTCTCCCATGCATCCCGGTTGGTGCGCGGGAATAGACTGGAAAGATCGCCGAGACGGTCAAATCCTTTTTGTTCCAGAAACTCCGGATTGAAGGTGATTCCGTCTCCTTCGATAAACTCATCAGGTGTATTGTCTCCTGCTATGACAGCTTTTCCGTCAACCATTACATAGGATCCTCTTATGAGACTGTCATCTTTCTCTGTCGGTACATATTTTGCATTGAAAATATCTGTTTTTACCAATCCTGCTTCTTGGCAAAGTTCCGATGGCAGCTTACCCGAGATGGCGCAATAACTGCGGGACACAATTCCGTCCGGCCGTTCAAAACTTTTCTCTGGTGCTACTAATTCCGGATTAATGTCGGATGCTGCATTGATTAGCTCCGCCCAAAGTGTCTGGTTCCGCTGGCTGTAGCTTAGCGAACAGGAAGGGCATTGGATGTTTTTCCCTTCCCTATATCCGATCCAGACTCCCATGGACACATTTGGATTCACACCGACGAACCAGGCATCTTTATAGTCATCTGATGTACCAGTCTTACCCGCCCAGTCAACATGATTGTATTTCAACTGCGACTGCAGGTAGGTTGCCGTTCCGCGGTCGAGCACATCGCGCATCACATCCAGAGTTAGATACGCTGTCTGCGGTGAAAATACGTCAACTGGATCCGGCTCATATTCAAAGATAACATTGCCTTCCTGGTCGGTAATCCTCTCGATTATATGGGCGTCAACAAATTTACCCTGATTGCCAAATGTCGCAAATGCATTCACGTTTTCCTCAACGGTGACCCCTTCCGTAAGACCGCCAATTCCTAGGGAAAGGTTGGCATATTCATTTTCTCCGATAGTTGTGATTCCCATTGGTTCCAAGAATTCACTGACTGGATCCTGTCCCCTAATCCGATCATAAATCTCAATGGCCGGAATGTTATATGAATTATACAGTGCTTTCCGGGCCGGTACGATTCCGTGATAACCACCACCATAGTTATGCGGTACATAGGGACCCTGTGGTGTTGAATAGCTTTTTCTGACGTCGGCAATTGGCGTCCCTGGTTGTATGACACCTTTTTCAAATGCAGGTGCATAGGTCAGGATAGGCTTCATGGTACTTCCGTTTTGTCTTGTTGCCGATGTGGCATAATTGAACTGGCTATCTATACTATTGTCCCGGCCACCGACAAAACTGATGATCCGGCCGGTTTTATTCTCAATCAGGATGCCGCCTGTCTGGATTTGCTGGGTGATTTTTTTCTTTTCGCCGGTTTCTTCATCTGTCTCATATCCTGTCCAGTCAGGCCCATAATGCTCGTAGTTTTTGGCAGTTTTTTTAAAGGCATCGTGCGTTTTTTTATCAATGGTTGTATGGATTTCGTACCCATTCTGCCTTAGAGCACGATCGGCGCGTATGGCGTATTCTTCCATTAGCTTTTCGTTGTTTTGAAGGTCTTCCATTGTATAGCCGTCTTCTTTAGCCAGGTGCTCCTTGATAATCCCCTTGGCACGTTTCTGGGCTAAAAATGTCAGGTCTGGGTATGTTTCAATCGGTGATGGTGATTCGTCAGTAAAGTCAGCTGCGATATCATAATTTCGTGCTTTCTCATATTCTTCCTTCGTGATATAACCCGCCTCATGCATTCTGTCCAATACTGTTTTCATCCGGTTGATGCCGGGCTGGATTCCTTCCTCGCTTTTCAGTCCGCCTGCATTTGTAAACGGTGTATAGTATGACGGGCTTTGCGGCATGCCGGCAAGATAAGCTGCTTGAGGAAGATTCACTTCTGATGCATCAATGCCAAATATCCCCTGTGCTGCGGTCTGAATGCCGGCGATGTTGCCGCCTGAAGCGTCACGTCCGTACGGGACAATATTCAGATACGCTTCCAGGATTTCATCTTTGTCAAAAAAACGCTCCAGTCGCATTGCGATTAAAATTTCCTTTGCCTTTCGTTCGAAGGATACTTCATTTGTCAGTATTTGATTTTTGACAAGCTGCTGGGTCAATGTACTTCCACCTGATTGTGTCGGGGCACTTGTTACTTGCTGCATAAGGGCCCGGACGATGGCTTTTGGCACAATCCCGTTATGTTCGTAAAAATATTCATCCTCTGTTGCAATAACAGCATTTTTCAACACGTCCGGGATATTATCCAGTGCTACTTCTTCGCGGTACAAATCGGAGCGCACGTCGCCAATGTATTTATCACCGGCAAAGTAGAGCGATGAGGTTTCCTCGTAGTTATAAACGTTTTGTTTCATACTTTCATACGCCCGTACCGGTTCATCTTTCACAAGTGATGCGAAATAGCCTGCACCTATACCTCCAGCAAAGAATGCCCCGATAACGCCAATGATCAGGAAAAATAAGATGATATTCCAAACAACATCATAGCTAATCCTTGAAGTTTGTTGGATTTTCCCTGTCTGCCATGCTGATTGCACTCTTTCCGCGTATCGATGTGAACGTAGCTTCCCCCAGGCTGTTTTTAGTTTGTGTATGTATTTTTCTAATGATTGCTTGAAATTCACTATAAAAACCTCCCCTGAATCAAGCCTATTATAGCATAGCAGCAGAAACTGTGGCATAGAAAATTCACGTTTGAATATTGCATTTGTGTTACAGTTGTGGTATGAATAGAGAATAATGTTATATCATACGCGCTGAAGGATCGGAGTAGCTACGCAAATCGCTGTTAACAGAGAGCTGACGGGCGGTGGGAGTCAGTACACATTTGCAGGCGAATTACAATCTGGAGCTATCTTCTTTTGGAAACAGCCAGATTTTGGCCGGGGTCGGATTGTTTCCGGGGGAAGACGGTGGCATCACCGTTAGAAACCCTGAAGTGGCACAGGTATACATGTGTAACAAGGGTGGTACCGCGAGTACATACTCGTCCCTTAGCTTTTGCGAGGGGCGTTTTTTTATTTTGCCTTTTCGTAAGCTTTGTTGTCTTTCAGTGCAGTAGATATAAACTGCGACATAGTGAAAATTCTCATTAGCGAGGCTATCTCCTGTTCTAATTACTGTTAAGTGCTCAAAGACGCTACGGCAATAGACTTCGCTTTCCATGGGCACGGCCTCAGCCTCCTCGGAAAGCAAAGACCGCTTTCCTGCGGGGTCTTCGGACACGTGCTGTTCCCATAGGAGTCTGCGTATATTGCCTCCGCTGGCAATGAAGTTCTGCATATTGAATGTTGAAACCAATGAAATTAGTTCTAAAGAGTTTTCTCTCGCTAGGAAAGAACACGACACTAAGCTGCGGAAAAATGCGAGACCCCTAGGGGAAGAGCAGCAAGTGAAGACCCCGCAGTGAGCGTTTTTTGCTCCGAGGAGGCTGAGCTGCTGCTCCAGGCAAAGAAGACACTGTGAATGCACCCAAAGGAAGCTTGAGCAGATGTCGCGCTTGTACCCGGAGTGGTGAAAGCGAGTGTTTTTCCGCAGCGACGAGCTAGCACTCAGTCCCGATAGAATTGGGGAAAGGCATTCAAAAGGTTATGTCGCATTTTATATAAATTGTTCAGCAGGGTTTTATTCACTAGAGTGAGGCAAAAAGCAACCAGTCTTTTAGAAAATAGCCTTTTATTTTTATGTAAAACACTAAAAATTGGAGTGAAAGCAATGGACATTTTACAGGATCTTGAAAAACGCGGTCTAGTACAGCAGACGACAGACAAAGAAGGATTACAAACGCATTTAAACGAAAATCAAGTGACTTTATACTGTGGCTTTGATCCGACGGCCGACAGCCTGCATATCGGGCACTTGCTGCCGATTATTATGCTGAAACGTTTCCAGCGAGCCGGCCATAGACCGATTGCTCTGATTGGCGGCGGAACAGGGATGATTGGCGATCCAAGCGGCCGCTCAGCAGAACGTTCCTTGAATGAGGCATCCGTTGTTCACGGTTATAGTGACAAAATACGGCAGCAGCTGGCCAGGCTGCTTAATTTCGATTCCGGCTCCAATGCAGCACGTGCCCGGAATAACCATGACTGGCTTGGGAACATGTCGGTCATTGATTTTCTCCGTGATGCCGGCAAACATTTTGGAATCAACTACATGCTGGGTAAGGAATCGGTATCAGCCCGGATTGAAGAGGGCATCTCCTATACCGAATTCAGCTACATGATTCTGCAGTCGCTTGATTTTCTAAAATTGCATGAGCAGGAGAACTGCACCCTGCAAATTGGCGGCAGTGACCAGTGGGGGAATATAACGGCAGGCATGGAACTTATCCGCCGCTCCCGGGAAAATGAAGAAGAGGAAGTTCATGTTTTCGGTTTGACTGTACCGCTGATTACGAAAGCGGATGGCAGCAAATTTGGCAAGACGGCAGGTGGTGCTGTCTGGCTGGATCCGAAAAAAACAACACCGTACGAATTTTACCAGTTCTGGATTAATACCGATGACCGAGATGTCATGAAGTTTTTACACTACTTTACATTTCTTGAGCAAGACGAGTTGGATGAACTTCAAAATGAACTGGAAAACCGTCCGGAACAACGGCTGGCACAGAAGCGGCTGGCTGAAGAAATGACAGCAATGGTTCACAGCAAGGAAGATTTGCAGCAGGCGCAGAAAATAACGGATGCACTGTTCAGCGGAGATTTGAAAGATCTTTCCGTAGGCGATATCGAGCAAGGGTTTAAAGATGTGCCAACATATGAAGCTTCCAAAGCGGAAATCGGTCTGATTGAATTGCTCGTTGAAGCGTCTATTTCATCTTCCAAGCGACAGGCAAGGGAAGATATCAAAAACGGCGCAATCTATATTAATGGTGAACGCCAGCAGGATCTGCAGTATGCTGTAGATGAAACAGACCGCATTGATGATCAATTTACTATTATCAGACGCGGGAAAAAGAAATACTTCCTCGTGCGTTTCGGTTAAACTGAGACTTCCTTTATAACTATAATCGAAAAGAAATTGGATTTGGGGGCATGAAATTTATTATTATTTCATGCCCCTTTTGTTGATTTTATTTCGATTATAGAGGTAGAAGAGGGGGCACTAAGGAGAAAGATCGAATCGAGAAGGAAATATTAATCATTCAAACAAAGATACGAATGATTGCTGCGATGGCAGCTACAGAACTGATCCCGGAAGCTACTATCCATTTTAATAGTTTAACCTGATAGGCGTGCAGCATTGCTTCCATTTTCTTTTGAAAGTTGTTTAATTCCGATTTGGTGATAAGCTCTTTTTCTTTAATCAAGTCATCGATTTTTAGGATAACATCTTTTGTATCTGCCTTTGATTCTAATGATTGTTCTAATACGTTCAGCCGAGCCTCTAATTCGTATAACCTTGACTCATGACTTCTCTGTTCATAGTTTGTATTCTCAATCGTTATCACTCCTTTCCCTAATGATTCTTTATGTTTACAATACATTATTCGAGATGAATGTAAAATGGAAAGGCAGTTAACTGAAAGTGTTTGTCTAATTTCGGCCGGTCTTCTTTCTAGTTCAAACCAGCATATTTTTGATAGTTTTCATCGTCCTTTGTGCCTGATTATGATAAAATTTGACTATAACGACTATTTGAGGTGAAAGACGATGCCTGCCAAAGCAGATATTAATTTTCAAAAAGACTTGTTCGATGCCGCTACGAATATGCGTGGCAGTGTGGCACCGGCTGATTATAAACATTATGTGTTGCCTTTAATTTTCCTGCGCTATTTATCGAATCGTTTTGAACTCCGCAGGGATGAAATTGATAGTTTAGTAAAGGATCCGAAGAGTGACTGGTATGTACCTGATGAGGATACACAGCAATTTATGAAAGAGGATCCGGATATGTACATGGCGGAAAATGTGTATGTCGTACCGGAAGAATCGCATTGGTCCTACATATTAAAGAATGCCAAACAGCCGAATATCAAAGAAATTCTTGATAATGCGATGAACCGTTTAGAGGAGGAAAACCCAGATCTGGATGGTATGTTGCCGCGTATTTTTCAGGGGAGTAATTTGCCTGCTGAAAATGTCTCCGGCTTGATTGAAATCTTCTCCCGTGATGTGTTCAGTGCCCAGGATGAACGCAGTGTCGATGTGCTTGGAAGGGTCTATGAATATTTCATCTCGGAATTTGCCTCGACGGAAGGTCAGCGTGGGGGCGAGTTCTATACGCCATATTCCGTCGTTAGCCTGCTTGTGCGTATGCTTGAGCCGATTAAAGGGACGGTGCTCGACCCAGCGTGCGGATCCGGGGGTATGTTCATCCAGTCTGAAGAATATTCACCGAGGCGGCACGAGCTGTCTTTTTACGGGCAGGAAAACGTCACAACCACCGCCCGCCTTGGTAAAATGAATGTGCTCCTGCATGGAATGAACGCCGATATACGCCTTGGCAATTCGCTTCTGGATGATCAGTTCGCGGATGTTAAAGCAGACTATGTCATTGCTAATCCGCCGTTTAATCAGGACGGCTGGGGAGCAGATCGGGTTTCCAATGATGACCCGCGTTTAATCGGCCCTGTTACGGATTCGAATGCCAACTATATGTGGATGCAGCACTTCTTCCATCATTTGAATGAGGAAGGTTCAGCCGGCTATGTGATGGCAAATGGCGCGATGACAACGAATGCTAAGGGAGAAAAACCTGTTCGCGAATGGTTTGTGGACAATGGCCATATTGATTGTATCGTTGCTTTGCCGGAAAAATTATTTTTATCAACCGGCATTCCGTGCTGTCTCTTTTTCCTGAGTAAAAACCGTGATGGCAAAAGTGAGTACCGCGAACGGAAAAATGACATTCTGTTTATTGACGCCCGGCAGAAAGGATCACTGGTAAGCCGGAAGCAAAAAGCCTTGTCGGAAGAGGAAATCGATGAAATTGCCAACGTTTATCGTACGTTTAAGTATGACGAGAAAAAAGTTGAGGATGTCCCCGGTTTCTGCAAAGTCGCAACAATAGATGATGTGAAAGAAAACGACTATAAACTGACACCGGGAATCTATGTCGGTACAGAAGAAGTAGAAGAAGATGGTGTGCCATTTGAAGAAAAAATGGAAGAATTAAGGACGAAGCTGTTCGAGCAGTTTGAAGAATCCAACCGCCTCCAGGGGAAGATTAAGAAGGATTTGGAGGGGGTGTTGTGAGTGAGTGGAGAGATTTCAAATTGGATGAAGTTTGTGATGAGATAGTAGATTGTGTGAATAAAACGGCCCCAAAAGTAAACTATGAAACACCTTATAAAATGGTTCGTACAACTAATGTAAGAGATGGAAGAATAAATCTTTCGAATGTTAACCATGTAACAAAAGAGACATACCAAAAATGGACAAGAAGATCGATTCCGCAAAAAGATGATGTGATTTTAACCAGAGAGGCACCTTTAGGAGAAGTCGGAATAATAACTACAGATGAAAAGGTTTTTTTGGGACAAAGGTTGATGCAATATAGGGCAAATAACAGGAAAGTTGATCCCAAATTTTTATATTATTCCTTAAGGGGCCCATTTTTACAAAATCAGATGAAAGCACATGAAGGATCTGGCTCGACAGTAAGTCATATTCGTGTACCAGATGCAAAAAGATTTAAAATCAAATTACCTCCTATGGATATACAAAACAAAATCACTTCAATTCTTTGGTCGATTGACAAAAAAATTGAAACTAATACTAAAATCAACCATACACTTGAACAAATAGCCATGACGCTTTACAAACACTGGTTGTTGATTTTGGATCATTCCAGGACAGTGAGTTTGTAGAGTCAGAGTTAGGAATGATTCCAAAAGGGTGGGAAGTTGTATCCCTTAATCAATTTGCTGATATAAATATGGGACAGTCACCTAAATCTGAGTATTATAACAACCAAGGTAACGGATTACCTTTTCACCAAGGCATAAAGGATTTTGGCTTTAGATTTCCATCACACCAAACTTTTTCCACGATTGAAAAGAAAGTGGCTAATAGTGGGGATATTTTGTTAAGTGTCAGGGCTCCGGTTGGAAGAATGAATGTTGCTGATCAATCAATAGTCATTGGTCGTGGTTTATGTGGACTTAGATCCAAGTCCGGTCACCAGGCCTTTTTATATTATAAACTAAGAGATGTGTTTAAAGTAATAGATAGTATGGGTTCGGGAACTGTATTTAACTCTATAAATAAAAAAGATGTGGAGAATTTAAAAGTTCTTGTTCCTGAGGATAGTACTCTTCAGAAATTCGAGGAACTAGCCAGTAAGTGGGATAAACAAATAAAATGTAATACCGAAGAAAGTTTAATACTACAACAAACCCGCGACTACCTTCTGCCAAAACTCCTATCCGGCGAAATAGACGTATCCGAAGCCAAGGAAACGGTAGAAAGCGCGTTGCAGTAAAGAGAGGGGGATGAACATGGGGCGGTTAATGGAATCGGATTTTGAGGAAACGACGATCGAGCGGCTGGAGAATCTGGGCTATACGTATGCACATGGTCAGGAACTGTACCAGCGTGGGGAACGCGAGCGGAATCAGGAAGTTGTTTTGAGGGGGCGACTGGAATCCTTTTTGCAAAAGACGTATTCCATGATTCCCGACAGCGAGATCAGCGGACTGGCAAATATGTTTATTTTAAATGAAGGCGTTGGCTGGCAAGAGCGGAATTTTAACTTCCACCAAAAGAGCGTTAAAGGTGTCGAGTTTGTTTACGAAGACAAGAACGGAGAGGAAAAGGTGCAGCACGTCTATCCGATTGATTGGGAAACGCCGGAAAACAATGATTTTCTCGTCGTCAATCAGTTGGCCATCGAAGGGCGTATGCCGCGAAGACCTGATGTGATTATTTATGTGAATGGCTTGCCGCTCATTGTTTTTGAACTGAAGAATCCAAATATCGAAAATGTAACGGTCTATGATGCCTACAGGCAAATCCGCAATTATACGCATGACATCTCCCAGCTGTTTGAATACAACGCGTTCACGGTCATTTCCGATGGTATCGAAACGATGCACGGCATGCCGGATGCAGCCTATGATTTCTTTGCTTCATGGAAGACGATTGATGGGGTCAACGTCGATAATAACGTTGCCAATACGATGCGGACGTTAATCCAAGGACTGTTTCAAAAGGAGCGGCTGCTGGACTATATTCGCAACTTCATTGTTTACTTGGATAAAGGCGAATCTAAGGTGAAAATCGGCGCCAAATACCACCAGTATTTCGGGGTTAATTTTGCCGTGAAGGAAACTGTCCGTGCAACAAATCCAGATGGTGACCGGAAAATCGGGGTCATGTACCATACAACCGGTTCCGGGAAAAGTATCAGCATGCTGTTTTATGCGACGATTTTATCGAAACATCGGGATTTGGGTAATCCGACGATTGTGGTACAGGTGGATCGGAATGACCTCGATGAACAGCTGCATGACACATTTTCGGAAGGATATAGCCTGATCGGGCACATTCATCATGCACAAAAGGCGGATGAACTGCGTGATATTTTGAAAGGGGAGGGCGGCCAGATCGTTTTCTCGACGATTGAAAAGTTCCGCTTGAAAGAAGGCGAGGCCAAACACCCAGTCCTGTCTGACAGAAGCAATATTATTGTGATTTCTGACGAGGCGCATCGGACACAGAGCGGTTTTGACGGCGGCTATGCAGCCCAGCTTCGTTACGCACTGCCCAACGCTTCATTCGTCGGCTTCACCGGAACACCGGTTAATTTGCTAGGCAACAACACCGAAGCAATCTTCGGCCATGTGATCCACCAGTATGATATGGCACAGGCTGTTGAAGATAAAGCTGTTTTGCCCCTGTATTATGAAAGCCGGATGATCCCGCTTGATTTTGACGGAGCAGATATTGACAGCGAATACGCCAATTTAGTCGATGAAGTGGGCATGGAAGATGAAGAATCCCAGTCGTATAAGGTGAAATGGGCAGCACTTGAGAAAGTTGTAGGGACACCGAAACGGTTGAACAGACTGTCGCGAAGCATTGTGGATCATTTTAATCAGGCCGCAGATCCAGTTCAAAAAGGCATGATTGTCTGCATGAGCCGTTCCATTGCTGTTCGTTTATATGATGAGTTGAAAAGCCACGATGACTGTCCGGAAGTGGAAATTATCATGACCGGTAATGTTTCCAAGGATCCGGTATCATGGCGGGAGCAAAATCCGGGCAGCAACTATGCCCATATTAAAACGAAAGAAGAACAAGAAGAAGTCAAAAGCCGTCTGAGAGACACAGAGGATCCGCTGAAATTGGTCATCGTCGTCTCCATGTGGCTGACCGGTTTTGATGTGCCGAACTTATCGTTTTTATATGTCGATAAACCGATGAAAGGACACAACCTGATTCAGGCGATTGCACGGGTTAACCGTGTTTTTCCAGGCAAAGAAGGCGGGCTGATTGTTGACTTTATCGGAATCGCCACGTCCCTGAAAGAAGCTACCAATCAATATACCGGCGACGGCTCCGCTAATGATATGGACATTGATATTGATCAGGCAATCGGAATTTTCCATGAGAAGCTGGAAGAAGTACGAACCTATTTCGGCGAGCTTGAGCATCGTGATGACTGGCGGTCGCTTTCCAAGGTGAATCGGGATGATTTAATCGGGGATCTCGTCAACCAGCAGTTAAACGGTGAATCGGAAAATTTTGTGGAAGCGTGTACGAAGCTGGAAAAAGCCTATAAACTAGTGAAACATACTGACGGCGTTCTGCCTTTTGCCGATGAGGTGACACTCTATCAGATGGTGCGGATTCAAGTGAAAAAGTATCTGACCTCCCAACAAAGCAGTCCCAAAGCCAGTCAGACGGTGGAAGAGCGTCTCAATGCCATGATCGATCAGCACCTGGAAACGAAAGCCCCGGTGGATATTTATCAGGTGGCGGGCATTGAGAAACCTGATATCAGCATTTTGGATGAAGATTTCTTAAAAGATATGGAAGAGAAGGAGCAGCACGAAGATTTAAGGCTGAAACTGTTGAAGAAACTGCTGGAAGACCATATCCAGGTAAATTTTAAAAAGAACAGCCCGAAAGAAAAAGAAATGCGGGAATTGCTCGAGAAAACACTCTCCGATTATCATAACCGGATCATTCAGGCTGCTGATGTGCTCCGGGTAATGGTGGATATGAAAAAAGGTGTCGACACCGAAGCGGATTTTCGTAAAGAGCTTGGACTGTCTGACGAAGAAGCGGAATTCTATAAAGCTGTCACATCACTGGAAATGGACGCTTTTGACAATAAGTTTCTGGCTGACTTGATCCATAAAGTAGTCAAAGAGCTCAAAAAGAATCTAAGCCAGGATTGGACCAGTGAACATCGAAAAAGTATCTATGCGAAAGTGAGTATGTCGGTCAAGCACGTGCTGATGCGGGAAGGTATAAAGGGTCAGCAGCTGCAGTTTATTACAAAGGCAATCATGAAGGAAGCAGAAGAACAGTATAAAGACTGGCCACAACAGGCATGAGTCAGGTAGAGTTTACGAAAGCGGCTCCCATTTCACATCTTTTGCATTGGCTCTTTTCGCATATGTTGTTGTTTTTCGCAGTTGATATAAATTGCGACACAACTTTTTAGATGTCTCTCCCTAATTCTATCAGGACTGAGTGCTAGTTCATCGCTGCGGAAAAATACTCGCTTTCACCACTCCGGGTACAAGCGCGACATCTGCTCAAGCTTCCTTTGGTCGCATTCGCAGTGTCTTCTTTGCCGCGGGGAACGCTTCAGCCTCCTCGTTCGTCCCTCACTGCGGGGTCTTCAGACTGTTCGACGCACAGGACGTGCTAATGCAGGCGTTGCGACAGGACGTCGCGGTTTTAGCCTGCCTTTCCCGCAGGAGTCGCATTTTTCTGCAGCTTGGTGTTGTGTTCTGTCCAAGTGAGAGAAAAGACTGCTGAATTCTTTTTTCTTGGGCTTCATCTTTTCAATATGCAGAATTTCAGTGCCAGCGGAGGCAATATACGCAGACTCCTATGGGAACAGCACGTGTCTGAAGACCCCACAGGAAAGCGGTCTTTGCTTTCCGAGGAGGCTGAGGCCGTGCCCATGGAAAGCGAAGTATATTGCCGGAGCATCGCTGAGAACTTAATGGTAATCAGAACAGGAGATAGCCTCGCTAATGAGAGTTTTCAATACGTCGCAGTTTATATAGAATGTTAAGTAAGGTTCATCCTAACCTCTTGATGCGAATAGCAACAATCTTTTCGAAAACAACCTTTGCATGAAAAAGCTCCCAAACCTTTTATATAGTAAAGGTTTGGGAGCTTTATAAGTGCTGACCTTAACGAGAGTAGAACTCAACGATAAGCGGTTCGTTAATTTCGGCTGGAAGCTCGGAACGTTCAGGGTAACGTGCATACGTTCCTTCTTTTTTATCCTCATCAAACGTCAGGTATTCCGGTACGAAGTTGTTTACTTCGATTGCTTCCTGAATGGTGTCGAGGTTTTGGGAACGTTCACGCAATCCAATGACTTGACCTGGCTTCGTGCGGTAGGACGGTATATCAACGCGTCCGCCGTCAACCGTTACGTGACCATGGTTGACCAGCTGGCGTGCCTGACGGCGTGTGCGCGCAAGACCAAGGCGATAAACGATGTTGTCCAGGCGGGATTCAAGCAAAATCATGAAGTTCTCGCCATGAACACCTTTCATTTTGCCGGCTTCATTAAACAAACTGAGAAATTGACGTTCGTTCAGTCCATACATGAAGCGAAGTTTTTGTTTTTCCTGTAGCTGCAGACCATATTCAGACATTTTTTTGCGCTGATTAGGTCCGTGCTCTCCCGGGGCGTAAGGACGTTTATCAAGTTCCTTGCCTGTTCCGGTTAATGAAATGCCAAGGCGGCGTGATTTTTTCCAGTCTGATCCGGTAAATCGTGCCATAGGACATTTCCTCCTTTATAGTTTATTTGCATAAAATAAACGACCGTGTTCCTGATCATTGTCCATTTTGTTTTCATGTACCATCGCTCCAGCAGCAGAGAGTTACGTGATACACCTCTTCAGAAATTCTTCTGTTAGCTTGTCAAATAGAGTGTCGGATTGATTCATTGTTTCGTTTTGTCATTGCATCGTTGTAAGAGGAACAAAATGGGTGCAATGCCGGTTCACATAGGCTACCTTTTTATTTTACACAACCAATAGTATATAGGCTATGAAACAGGAAGTCAATAATCGATTGTTTACCTAATGAATCGTTTCAATTCCGCTGCAAACTTCTCAAGATAGATTTGATCTGTTTCATCAAAGCGGTTGGTGCTTGGGCTGTCAATGTCAAGGACACCAAAGATTTCCCCATCTTTGAGTAAAGGGACGACAATCTCAGATCTGCTTGCACTGTCACAGGCAATGTGCCCAGGGAATTCGAATACATCCGGAACCCGCTGTGTTGCATTCTCCTTAATTGCAGCACCGCAGACGCCTTTTCCGTAAGCGATCCGGATGCAGGCAGGGAGTCCCTGGAAGGGCCCGAGCACTAATTCATCATCTTTCCATAAATAGAATCCGACCCAGTTCACATTATCGAGAAATTGGTTTAATAATGCCGATGCATTCGATAAAATGGCAATGGTATCTGTTTCCTCTTCAGACAGTGCCACTAATTGTTTTATCAGCAATTCGTAATCGTTTGTTTTGTTACCTGAATAGGCGGTTGCTTGAAACATAATCATTTCCTTTCTTTCATAAAAATAGTCATCTGTTCGACAATAGCTGTGATATTTGTCGAGCGAAAATGGGAGGATTCTTGCTCATTTCGTCGTAAGAAGTAGGTAAGGAGTTGAATATGAATGAAAAAGAATCCAACGAAACAAAGAGTTATAGATGCGGCTTCATCGTTATTTTTTCAAAACGGTTTCCACGGAACGTCTGTAAGGGATATTGCGGCTAAAGCTACTGTCAACGTATCCCTGATAAGTTATTACTTCAAAGGCAAACAAGGACTGCTTGAATATGCTGTCACGCAATATTATGAAGCCTACCTGGAAACCATCGAAGCATGTATCGAAGAAAATGAATCATTGACACCGCTCGAAAAATTGAAGAAAATTGTTGAAGTCATTATACAGTATAAACAGGACAACTATCAATTATCATGTTTCATACATCGGGAGCTTTCGCTTGATTCTGTCTTTGTCAGGGAAATGACCGTTACCTATCTGGCTAAAGAAAACTATCTTATTAGCAATGCGTTCTATCAGATTCTTCCGGAGCAGACCAAAAGGAACCAGGAAAAACAGTTTTTCCTAATGCAATTTAAAGGGATGCTGACAACGCCATATCTAATGCAGAACGAATGGAAGGACAAGGTCGTGGGGGACTTTTCACATGATCAGTTTGTAAAAAATTACACCCGTACTGTGGAAAAATGGCTTGATTTTGTCGTTTGGGAAAGTGCACATGGGGTAAAGTGAAGGTTTTTTTGGATAGAGTAATAAAAAAAGTGTCGAATCGTATATTTATTTGAATTTTTTTAGCCAAAAATGCCAATAACATGGTATCATAGCATTATTACATACATCTGATTTACTAATGGAAAATCCTCTTTACTTTGGATTATGTTCAGGAGGCATTTTATGGCATACGTAATTGGAATTATATTGGCTGTGATTGCACTTATCATTATTGGTCTAATTTTGCGCAAACGTGTTTATGATGTCGTCGACCGTCTTGAAACGTGGAAAATGGATATCATGAACCGGAATGTGGCATCTGAACTGGGCCGGATTAAGCAGCTGAACCTATCAGGGGAGACACAGGATAAATTTGAATCCTGGAAAGCCCGCTGGGAGCAGATTATTGCCAAAGAGCTGCCGGATATTGAAGAGTACTTGTTGGATGCAGAAGAAGCAGCGGACAGATACCGTTTCTCGAATTCCAAAAAAATATTGCGGCATGCAGAGCAGACCATGCAAATGATTGAAAAGGACATTGAAAACATGCTGGGTGAACTTGAACAGCTGATGAGCTCCGAAGAATCCGCCCGCAAAGAAGTGGAAAAGATTGGGCCTGATATAAAAGCATTGCGGAAATACTTGGTTCATAATCGGTTTTCGTATGGAAAAGCGGACGTCCGGTTTGAGGTTGAACTTGACGAACTTGAGGAAGAGCTCAGTCAATACCACGAACTTGCTGAATCTGGTAATTATTCAGAGGCGAGAGAGCTGGCCGATAATGTAAAAGAGAAGCTTGACGCCCTCCAGACGGAGATGGAAGAGTTCCCAGCCATTTATAAAAAATGCAAAAATGAACTTCCGGAGCAGCTTGATGAACTTTTCAGAGGTCTGCGGGAAATGAAACAGGATGGCTATCGGATTGATCATCTTGGATTTGAAAAAGAAGTACACGATTACCAGCGCCGCTTGGTTGACTGTATGAATTCATTGGAAAAAGGCAATGTGGCACAAGCAAAAGAGATTATCCCGGAGATAGAGGAACGTGTTGAAGAAATGTATCAGCTCCTCGAAAAGGAAGCACTCGCAAAGAATTACGTCGAAACAAAAATAACGAATTATCGGGAACAGCTGCAATCATTGGAAGATAATTTCAATATGACAAAAGAAGAAATGGAAACATTAAAGCAAAGTTATTACGTTGAAGACAGTGATATGGAGAAGTACTTGTATCTGGACAAGGCTGTCGCTCATTTGAGAAATCAGATGGAAGAAATGATACACGGACTGGAAAAGGATAACACGGCACACTCAGAATTGCGAAATGAGCTGGAGCAAGGTTTTCAAGAGCTTGATGTGCTTCAGGGGCAACATGAAGTATTCAAGGAGCGTATTCAAAATCTGCGAAAAGACGAGACGGAAGCCAGGGCAAGGCTGGCGGAAATGAAAGATGAATTGTATAATGTGAAACGGAAATTAAAGAAAAGTAATATTCCCGGAGTTCCGAATCATATTTGGAATAGGATGGAGTCTGCTACTGAAAAAAATGCGCGGGTGTTTGAAACACTTGAAAAGCAGCCACTTGATATTACAGAGGTCCAGCAGGTGCTGTCGGAGGCAAAAGCAGCTGTCAATGAGGTAACTGAACAGACGGACGCCATGCTTGACCAGGCCCGCTTGACAGAACAAGTTATTCAGTATGCCAATCGGTACCGGAGCCAAGACCCAGCCCTCGCTGCTAAATTGGGTGAAGCGGAGCGGCTGTTTCGGTCGTATGATTATGAGCTGGCCCTTGAACAGGCAGCAAAGGCTGTAGAAGAGGTGGAGCCGGGTTCCTTGAAACGAATCGAAACATTCCAGGAGGCAGTTAACTGACTGAGTGAAAAAAGGAAAGTTTCAACCGAAGTTCTGCTCAAAAAACTGGAATTATATGAACAGTGACGGAAAAGGATGCCTTCTTGGAAAGAATAACAATACATTTTTTCACCTTGTAACGTCAGAAAGTATATAAATAGGATGACCTTATAATAAAAACGCCGGCATTCACTATAAGACGAAAGGTGAATGCCGAGTTTTTCTAGAAGTGCATGTTCAAAAAGGAGGATAAAAAGGACCAAGAAGTTCAAGGCGGCGATGCTTTTAGTAGTGGATAATACATGAGCACAAGGGAAGCCGCATCACACGCAGGAAGAGCGCTTTTCTTTTCCAAGGAACGGAAAAGAAAGCCAACGAAGAAATTCGAAGTGTCATTTTTACCGGACTTTTTGAACAACCTTTAAAGCCAGCCTTCTTGTTTTGGTGACCTTTATTAGCCAAAATATGACAACAGGGAGTTATGCGTATGATTTATTTGGATAACAGTGCAACGACAAAGCCGAACCCCGCGGTACTGAACAGTTTTCAGCAGGTCTCTGAACGCTTTTTTGCCAACCCTTCCAGCATTCATCAGTTAGGCGGGGAGGCAGAAAAATTGCTGCAGCGGTCAAAGGAACAAGCGGCACAGTTGCTGCAAGTGGAAACCGATGAAATTGTTTTTACGGCTGGTGGAACAGAGGGAAATAATCTTGCTATTAAAGGTATAGCACTGGAACATCAGAAGCGGGGAAGCCATATTATCACAACACAAGTGGAGCACCCTTCCGTTCATGAAGCTTTCCGCGGCTTGGAGCGGCTGGGTTTTTCAGTAACGTATTTGCCGGTGAATGAGAACGGTGTGGTGGCTGTTGAGGAATTACGGGAAGCAATTACGGATGATACAATTTTGATTAGTATCATGCACGTCAATAATGAGCTTGGGTCCGTACAGCCTGTAGAGGCAATCGGAGAGATTGCCAAAGAACACCCGAAATTATTTTTCCATGTGGATCATGTACAGGGGATGGGCAAGGTACCAATGAAGCTTGCGGACAGTGGGATTGATTTGTGTACGATTTCCGGTCACAAGTTGCATGGTTTAAAAGGAACGGGCATTCTTTATGTAAAAAAAGGTACAACCCTTTTTCCACTCTTCCACGGCGGCGGTCAAGAGAAGTCGTTACGATCTGGAACTGAAAATCTGGCAGGTGCTGTGTCGTTGGTTAAAGCTTTGCGTTTAATCAAAGAACGGGAAATAGCCGGAATCAGGCATATGTATCATCTGCAGACAATTATCAGGCAAAAACTCCGTACGATGGATGGTGTTTTTATCAATACACCGGAGCAGGCAGCACCGCATATAATCAATATCTCTGTGCCCGGATTGAAACCTGAAGTATTGATTCATATGCTCGGAGAGAAGGAGATTTACATCTCAACAAAATCAGCCTGTTCATCAAAGCAGACCGATGAGAGCAAGATACTAGCAGCATGCGGCCATGGCAGAGACCGGTCAACGTCGGCTTTAAGAATCAGCCTGTCGTATGACAGCACGGAAAATGATATTCATGTTTTCCTGCAGGAACTGCAAGAAGCCATCAACAGACTAAAAGCAGTAATGGAGTAGATAGGTATGCAATATGATCATATATTAATCCGTTATGGAGAAATGGCGTTAAAAGGCAAAAACAGAAAAAGTTTTATTCTTCAGCTGCAGAACAATCTGAAACTACAGCTACAAGATTTTCCAAATGCAACCGTGAAACGGACACAAGGAAGAATGTTTGTCCTTTTGAATGGCCATGATCCGGAAGCTATTATAGATAAATGCAAGAATGTTTTTGGAATCCAAAGCCTCAGTCCAGCCATTAAAGTTCACAACGATGAGGAGGAAATAAAAGCAGCTGTATTATGGGCATTACAAAATGAATATAGCGCCCGTACGTTTAAAGTTTCCGTAAAGCGAATTGACAAAAAATTTCCAATACGGTCACAGCAGATGAACCAGGTACTTGGCAGTCATTTGTTAAACCATACAACTGGATTTTCAGTCGATGTTCATAAACCAGATCTGGAGATAAAGGTTGAAATCAGGAAAGAAGCGACCTATATAACTTCCAGTGTCATTCCAGGGCTGGGCGGACTTCCGGTTGGAACATCCGGCAAAACGCTGCTCCTTTTGTCAGGGGGAATCGACAGCCCGGTTGCAGGATTTCAGGCGATGAAACGCGGAGTAGAAGTGGAAGCAATCCATTTTCATTCCCCGCCATTTACAAGTGAACGGGCTAGGCAAAAGGTACTGGATCTTGCGGAGAAACTGACACACTATGGCAATAAGGTGAATGTGCACATTGTACCATTTACGAATGTACAGCAGCATATTTTCCGTGAGATGCCTGAAAACTACGCGATGACGATTATGCGCCGGATGATGATGCGAATCAGTGAACAGGTCTGCAAAAAAGAATCGATTTTATCGATGACAACCGGTGAGAGTCTTGGGCAGGTGGCAAGCCAGACGATGGAAAGCATGAATGCAATTAATGAGGTGACGAATTATCCCATTTTACGTCCATTGGTTGCCATGGATAAAGATGACATCGTCAAGATTTCAAGAACAATTGATACGTATGATATTTCCATCCGGCCATACGAAGATTGCTGCACGATTTTTGTTCCAAAGTCGCCAAAAACAAGACCATCGAGAGAAAAGGTCAACCAATTCGAGTCACAAGCTGATTTTTCCGAGCTGATTGAGGAAGCTGTCAATGGTATTGAAGTCGTCACATTAACCGGCAAGGCAGAGGCTGAAGAAGAGTTTAATGATTTATTTTGAACCAATATGGGTAATTTACAACAAATACCAGTTTTAAAAAACCCTCCTCGTACACAATATATGGGTACAAGGAGGTGATTGAGAATGCCAAGCAACAACAGTTCAAACCAATTAGTCGTACCTGGTGCTGAACAGGCACTTGACCAAATGAAAACAGAAATTGCACAGGAGTTTGGTGTTCAACTTGGTGCTGACACAACTTCCCGCGCGAACGGGTCTGTTGGCGGGGAAATCACAAAACGCCTTGTAAACACTGCTGAACAGCAATTTGGTGGTAACACACCGCTGTAATTAACAACAATATATGAATGGCTGCGGGCTGCCCTGGATAGGGTAGCCCGCTTATTTTTTACGTTAGGTAAGTGTAAAACTTTAGCAAAAAAGATTACCCGGTGAAGTGAAAATGTAAGTGCAACTAAGGCAATAGTTAAAGGGGGATTCTAGGTAAGAATCGCCTTCTAAGAATCCCTTTAAGTGCATGTTCAAAAAGGAGGACAACCTTTTTACCTTATAAGAATGTTCTTTTTACGCGGTCCCAGTAGGAGTTGTTTTTAAGCTTGACTGTTTTGATTACGCTGTCACTTAAGGTAACGGTGAGATTCTGAATGTTGCGGATGGAATAGGCTTCATTATCCATACCAATAATCGGGTAATCATTCCCATCCTGAACGACTTCCAATGTCAGTGTCCGGTCCTTGTTCAATACGAACGACGAGCCTAGCGTCCGGTACCGGTTATTGTTAAGGGATGCAATTTCGGACACTTGATAGCAAGGAAGTTTCGGGTCGATGACAGCACCACGTGTAGATTTATTGTAACCGGTGCTTCCGGTTGGGGTGGCCACAATCAGGCCGTCACCCCGAAATGTTTCGAAATGCATATCGTCGATGTACACGTCCACGACCATTGTTTTTATAATGGTTGACCGTATGCTTACTTCATTCAAGCACTGAAATTCCGATTCCCCATTCACCTTAACATCAATAACCGGAAATCGGCGGACTTCCATTTCTTCATGCTGCATCGTGTGCAGCATTTCATCAAAATTATCTATATTAAAGTCACAATATAACCCGGATTCATCCGATCTGGTAATGCCAGTATATAAGCAATCTTGTCGGAATCCGGTCGTACGCACTGCCTGCAGAAAGGCACCATCACCACCGACACTTACAATAATATTTGCCTGCTCAGGATTGTCCACAATATGGAAATCATTCTCTCGGGCCAATTTGAACAACGGTTGCAGCTTTTTATCGAGATTATCATCATGTCTGTAGAAAAAATGAATGTTATTTCTTGTCTGCATTACAATCACCTCCGATTTTGTTTATGCCCACTTAAAGTGTAGCACGTTTCCATTTATTGTCCCAATTGTGCATACTTCTGACGTTGTAAAAAGCCAAAAAAACAAAGAGGATGACATTCATAAAAAAGGAAATTTGCGGAAACATAGACAAAAAGAGGTGAGGCCATGGTCATTGGATTGGTCATCGTGTTGATTGTGATTGGTATTGCCATCATATTGTTGTGTTCAAGGCTTAAAGCAGTTTGTACAATCAAGCTCAACCAAAAAGAGCAGACCCTTTATCTGGCGATTTATTTATACCGTCTGCCCCTTCTGCGGCGATCGGTTGATCTGACGGAAAGACCAGCTCCGGAACAATCATTTCAGGAAACCCTTTCGCTATTGCACCAATTCAGCAATGGTGCTGTGCAAAGGATGAGAGATATGCGTGTGATAACGTCGCTTATATTCGAGCGGATTCGTTTTCATAAAATCACCTGGAACACCGAGGCAGGTACTGGCAAGGCTGACACGACTGGGATGATTACCGGCGGAATATGGGGGATAAAAGGCATGGTAATGGGGGTGCTTGCTTCCAATAGCACATTCACCAGTGAACCTTCTATTTCAGTTACCCCATTCTTTAATCAGCAGAGAATAAGCTCTGTCTTTGATTGCATGATATCCATCCGATTCGGGCAAGCTATCTATGCATTTCTGAAAATGATTCGGAAACTTTCTGCCAAACGAGAAGTGACTACATGACAAGGAGGATTATACATGGATGAACATCCGATACAAGGCCTAATGACGACAGCAATGGAAAATCTGAAAGACATGATTGAGGTCAATACAATTATTGGTGATCCAGTCGAATCCCCGGATGGGAGTGTGATTATCCCAGTTTCCAAGCTTGGATTCGGATTTGCCGCTGGGGGCAGCGAGTTTACTTCTGGCAGTGACCAGGGTGATTCAGGCGGATCGATGCCCTTTGGAGGTGGCAGTGGCGGTGGTGTATCCATTACACCTGTTGCGTTTCTAGTTGTCAGTCAAAAAGGCATGAAGATGATTCACCTCGATGAGAATACGCACATATATGAAAAAATGATGGATGTTGCTCCTAAGGCTGTAGAAAAAATCCAGCAGCTGTTAAAAGAATCGGGACTGCAGGATAAAATGAAGCAGCAGTCCAAACAATCGGAAAATGGTGATGGACAGGAAAAAAAACAAGAGAAACAGGAACAAAAAAAGCAGGATTCCCAGCAGTCTAATGAAGATTCCGGTGAGCAAAACGACAGTTAGTTCGAAAAACTGTAACAAGTTTAGAGGGCGCTATTGTTGGACATATACTACAAGCCGATTCATAATAAAGATAGAGTCAAAAAATGGGAGGATGATTTATTATGGCAAATGTCACATTTAATCAGGATCCAGTGACACTTCTGGGAAATGAAATCAGTGCTGGTGATCAGGCACCGAATTTCACCGTGTTATCCAACGATCTTAAGGAAGTATCCTTGGACGACTATAAGGGTAAAGTAAAACTGATTGCTGCTGTTCCATCTGTCGACACGGGTGTCTGTGCCGAGGAGACAAGACGCTTTAATGAAGAAGCTGATAAACTTGACAATGTCCAAGTGCTGACAATCAGTATGGATCTTCCTTTCGCCCAGTCACGCTGGTGTGCAGCCAACGGAATTAAAAAGCTGGATACATTATCAGACCATCGTGATGCTGATTTCGGTGAAAAATACGGTGTGCTGATGAAGGAACTCCGCTTGCTGGCCCGGGCTATTTTCGTAGTCGATTCAAATGACAAAGTCACATACGTGGAATACGTAAGTGAGGTAACCAATCATCCCAACTATGACCGTGCACTAGAAGAAGCACAGAAAGCAGAATAACGGCTTTTCGTTCTCTCCTGTCCCGAGTATGACAGGGGAGATTTTTTGTGAGAACCCATTCTTCAACCTTTTGCCCGGACTTTTAAATGAATCCCAAACTTTTGACAGATGGCTGGCAACCTGTGCTCCCAGCCTCTTCCGATGTACAATGGAGCTGGTATTTTGGTACAATAGAGGCGCTTTTAGACAACGGATCGGAGGATTGGCACGATGGAAAAAACAGACGTAGAAATATTGTTTGAACAAATTGATAATATAACAGAAACTGTCCAACAATATAGTAACGAAACGTATTTGGACAGCCTTGCAGTAACACTTGAAGTAATCTTTTATCAACATCCGCCTGAAGGAATGGACGAGAAATTACAGGAACAACTCCAAAATTTCATTCCTCAGCTGGATGTTTCGAAATATAAAACCACTGAAATACGGAAGGCACTTCAGCTGGCCATGCTGAAAGGGATGAAAGGTGCAACACAGCAGCAGCATCTCATGACTCCGGAAACAGTTGCCCTGTTTGTTGGCTATCTGGCGGGGAAAGTGACTGCCGGGAAGAAGAACCTCCGTATGTTTGACCCGGCGAGCGGAACGGGAAATTTGGTTATGGCTGTTCTTGATCAGCTGGAGACTGCCGGATCTGTATTTGCAAGTGAAGTGGATCCGACACTTATTAACCTTGCCGTTCTTAACGCTAACCTGCAGAAAAAAGAAATTGAGTATTTCCACCAGGACAGTCTCCGCCCGTTTCTTCTGGATCCGGTCGATTTGGTAATCAGTGATCTTCCTGTTGGCTACTATCCAGATGACATCCGGGCGAATGATTTTGAACTGAAAGCAGATGAGGGACATTCCTATTCCCATCATTTATTTATAGAGCAAAGCATGAAATATACGACGCCGGGCGGCTATCTGATTTTTGTCATTCCGGAATTCCTGTTCGACAGTGATCAGTCAGACAAGCTGCATGCTTATCTTCAGGAAAATGCACATATTGTCGGAGTACTGCAGCTTCCGGAGACAGCATTTAAGTCAGAGAAGAACAGAAAGAGTATTCTTATTCTGCAAAAGAAAGGTCCCAATACGACGGCATTCAATCAGCCATTGCTTGTACAGGTCCCATCTTTTAAAGAAACAAAAGCGATGGACGATATTCTGGCGCAAATGAACGCTTGGTTTGCAGAGAACATGAATAGTTAACACCATGGAGGGAGACGACAAGAATGTCTAATATTTTGGCAATAAATGCCGGAAGTTCTTCTTTGAAGTTTCAGCTGATCCGTATGCCAGAAGAACAAGTGCTGGCAAAGGGGCTGCTGGAGCGAATTGGCCTTTCTGAATCGGTTTTTACTATGGAAGTAAATGGAGAAAAAGATAAGATGGTATTAGATATACCGGATCATGAAATAGCGGTAAAACATTTGCTGGAGAAGCTAACATCATCAGGCGTTATTCAATCGATGGACGAAATTGATGCTGTCGGGCATAGAATTGTTCATGGCGGCGAACGTTTCAGCGATTCCGTGCTTATCACGGATGATGTTATCCAGAATATCGAGGATGTGTCTGATCTGGCACCGCTACACAATCCAGCCAATTTGACTGGCATCCGCGCATTTCGGAGGTTGCTCCCGAATGTTCCGATGGTTGCTGTGTTTGATACCGCATTTCATCAGACGATGCCTGAGAAATCGTACTTGTACAGTCTGCCATACGAATATTATGAAAAATATGGAATTCGTAAATATGGATTTCACGGGACCTCTCATAAATATGTATCCCAGCGCGCCGCTGATCTGATGGGCGTGCCGCTTGAGCAACTTCGTCTTATTTCCTGCCATCTGGGAAATGGCGCGAGCATTGCTGCGATTGATAAAGGGCAGTCGATAGATACGTCCATGGGGTTCACGCCCCTAGCTGGGGTGACGATGGGAACCAGATCGGGTAATATTGACCCCGCTCTTATTCCATTTATAATGGAGAAAACAGGAAAAAATGCGGATGAAGTGGTTCACGTCTTAAACAAGAAAAGCGGAATGCTCGCTTTATCCGGCTTTTCCAGTGATTTGCGTGATATCGAGCAGAAAACAGATGAAAACGAACGGGCAGAACTGGCCCTGGAAGTTTTCGCGGCACGCATACACAAATACCTAGGTTCCTATGCTGCCAGAATGTCAGGTGTTGATGCCATTATCTTTACAGCGGGTGTCGGGGAAAACAGCGAGGTCGTCCGGAAAAAAGTTTTAACGGGACTCGAATTTATGGGAGTGTATTGGGACCCTTCCCGAAATCATGTCCGCGGGAAAGAAGCATTTATTAACTATCCACATTCACCGGTTAAAGTAATGGTCATTCCAACAAATGAGGAAGTCATGATTGCCAGGGATACGGTCCGGCTTACTGGCAAATAGGGGGAGATTGGTTTGTCAGTTGAAGAACATAAGCACAAACATGAACAGGTTCATTGCATGGTCGTGACTGTCAGCGATACAAGGACAGCAGAAACAGATAAAAGCGGCAGCTTGATGGTACAACTGCTGGAAGAGGCGGGTCATTATGTCACAGCCAAGGAGATTGTGTCGGATGAAAGCAGTGCCATTGCAAATAAAATGAAAGCCGGCTGTGAAAACACTGCGGTTGACGTTATTCTGTTAAACGGTGGTACGGGTATCGCGCATCGTGACGTAACGATAGAGACACTGGCGCCAATGCTTGATAAAGAAATAACCGGTTTTGGTGAACTTTTCCGTATGCTCAGTTACCAGGAGGACATCGGCTCGGCAGCCATACTCTCAAGGGCGATTGGCGGAGTTATTGGTGATACGGCTGTTTTCGCTGCACCGGGGTCGTCTGGTGCGGTGAAATTGGCGATGAATAAATTAATTGTGCCAGAACTGTCCCATGTTGTCCGTGAATTGAAAAAAGACATTCCTGGCTCTCCTCCGAAATGATAGCACTGGCGCTACGGAGTTCAATCGCGCCACTGCCATTTGTATTAAGGTAATGTAGGGAAATAATTTTCATTTTTATGTGGAGGATCTTCTCGCAATTGTTTTTCCATTACAGTTGATATAAACTGCGACGTAGTGAACAATTTGTGTGCTATGACCCAGCTACGGAAATACATTTGGTGCTCGTCGTGTTGCAAGCTTTTCAGTGAAGCGGCATTCCTCGCAGGTTGAGGCGTACTCAATGGGGCTTTTGCATGGTCTCGTCGTGTTGCAAAGCTTTCCAGTGAAACAGCACTCCTCGCAGAAGGGGGGATTTTCATCCATCGATTTGGTGAAAAGTCTCCCATTTTTTCTTTGAATTAATCAACATTTGAAAAAAGGGGCACCTTTTCAGTGGCCTCGACTTTTGGTCTTGAGAAGGCTTCTCTCGGACTTTTTGGCTCGCTTTTAGGTGGCTTTTGGCCTTGAGAAGCTTTCTCACGGACATTTCGTCCCGCATTTGGATGGCTTTTGGCCTTGAGAAGGCTTCTCTCGGACATTTCGTCCCGCTTTTGGGTGGCTTTTGGTCTTGAGAAGGCTTCTCTCGGACTTTTTGGCCCGCTTTTAGGTGGCTTTTGGTCTCGAGAAGCCTTCTCTCGGACATTTCGTCCCGCATTTGGATGGCTTTTGGCCTTGAGAAGCTCTCTCTCGGGCTTTTCAGCGGCGCTTTCCCCCGAGGAGGCTGAAGCCGTGCCTGCGGTAAAGAAGACACTGCGAAAAGGACGTCAGCTAAATTCGTCACGCACTGTGACAACGCCGACCCTAGAACATCCTGTTCGTGGGAGCAGACGTCGCGCTTATGCCCTGTGGAAAACAGCCTATGTGAAAATCAAATGAATCAAATGGCCGGGAGTTAATTTTGATTAACGGACAACTAAAACATCACAGCTGGCGTGGCGGGTGATGCTTTCCGATACACTGCCGATAAGGAACCGTTCGACAGCACCCATTCCGGTTGCGCCGCATATAATCAGATCTGCTTCAAAGGTTCCGGCGATATCTTTTGCAATTTTGACTTTTGGAGATCCGTATTCTACACACCTAACCAAGTTTGTTACTCCTGCAGCTTTAGCATTTTCTGCATAACTGTCCAGTAAATCCTTTGCATACTCCTCTGCACGTTCCGCGAGCGTCCGGTCATATGCCTCTGCAGTGGCAAATGTACGTGAATCGACGACATGGGCAAGAATGAGGCGGGCATCGTTCCGCTGGGCTATATCCATGGCCTTATTAAATGCCTTTTCAGACGCTTCCGATCCATCTACCGCCACAACAATTTGTTTGTATTCGAAGTCCATTGTCAATCCCCCTTTTTTTCTTACTATTCTAATACCCTTTTTAGCCTGCTTACAATCAAATTTACCGAAATTGGAAAGGGGAAAATGGATTTGATGACGTTCTTGTGAACATACTACAAATGGAGGTGGTAGCAATGGCAAAGAAGAAAAATAAGTTCACTGAAGACAAAAAGGGTATTGCAGCCGTTCAGAATCAACTGTTTGAAAGCTACCAGAGCGGTGTGATTGATGATAAAGAAAACCTCTCCAATAACAGGGGCATCCACCATTACAACAACCAGAAAAATTAATGCTTCATGTAATCCATCCTTTTCAGGGTGGATTTTTTTGCGCGGATTGGTGTCGAGGATTCCTTTAAATACCATCCTGTCAACATTGTATGTTATAATTTCATTCATAATAACCGTTCACCTTAGGATTTTGAAAGGGGAGGGACGATTCATGGGACATGCATTGATTACAGCGGGAACATCCGGGCTGGGGAGACAAGTGACGGAAAAATTTCTGGAAGCAGGGCACCGGGTGACAGCAACCTATTACCGTAATACGGAAAAAGCCCAGACAGTTGAACAGGAACTTGCCCAATATGGACAGATGTTACTTATTGAACAGGCTGATGTGACAAATAAACAGGATATCAAAACGTTACACGATAAAGCAGTGGCTGTCCACGGTGGGATTGATTATCTGATTAATAATGCTGGTCCGTTTGTTTTTGAACGGAAAAAACTTCTGGATTACTCCGAGGATGAATGGCATGATTTGATGAATGGTAACCTTGACGCTGTTTTTTATTTGCTGAAATTAACAGTACCACATATGAGGAACCAGCATTTCGGACGAATTGTCAACTACGGCTTTCAGGGGGCGAATAATGCTTCTGGATGGCTGTACCGATCTGCGTTTGCTGCAGCAAAAAGCGGGCTTGTTTCACTGACAAAAACAGTAGCCTTTGAGGAAGCACCGTATCAGATTACGTCCAATATGGTGTGTCCGGGTAATATTACGGGTAACATGAAAGAAGCCGGCATTGCTGATAGCAGGCGTGTGCATGATGAGACAACACCAATTGGCAGGCCGGGAACAGGGGAAGATATTGCCCGCACTATTATGTATTTGTGTGAACAGGATTCCGATATGATAACCGGTGCGATTATGGAGATCACTGGCGGACTTGATGTGATTAACCGGTATCGGTGAATGGCAGAAATCATCTCCACGAAAACAGCTATTTTTGACAATGACTGTTCTCCAACATTAAACATGATCGATTTAAGGAAAATGCCTCTCATTAATTGGGAGGCATTTTTTCATGTTGACTTTTGTCTGGAAGGCACCTATACTGAAAATTAATAATCCACTACATTACACAACTAATGCACTACACCTCTATGGAAAGAAGGGAGCGCATGCCCGATGTTTGAAATGGATGGGGCCAAACCAATTTACATCCAAATTGCCGAGTGGCTGGAAAATCAAATTCTGAACGGGTATTTCCGACCTCATGATAAAGTCCATTCACAATATACCCTGGCTGACATGTTCAATATTAACCCGGCCACGGCGGCCAAAGGGTTAAATGTGCTTTACGATGAACAGATTCTGTACAACAAACGTGGATTAGGAAAATTTGTGACAGACGCCGCGGTAACTACCATTCTTGAAAAAAGAAAAAATGATACATTGAAACGGATGCTTCGGGATGTGGTAATAGAAGCCAGACATTTGCATATTGAGGACGAGGAATTACTCGCTATGCTTAAAACCACCATTGATGAACAGAAGGGGGACCAAACATGAACGTCATAGAAACGACAGGCCTAACGAAGACATACAAAGGACTGAATGCTGTAGATGAATTGACGCTGCAGATTAAACCAGAAACCATTACCGGTGTGATTGGCCGAAACGGGGCTGGCAAAACAACGTTATTGAAAATGCTGGTGGGTTTTCTAAAAGAAACATCAGGTGAAGTGAAGGTGTTTTCCGAACGTCCGTTTAACAGCTTGAATGTTTCGGCTAATAGTATTGTCATTGATGACCAAATGGTGTTTCCTGATTCGCTGACACTGGAGGAACTGCTGAAAGAGGGGGAACGTTTTTATGATGGTTGGGATATGACGTTTGCGCGAAAGCTGTTCGAGTATTTTTCCTTTCGTCCGCACCAGCTTCTTAAGCAACTATCCAAAGGAAAAAAGACAACATTCAACGTGCTATTTGGCCTGGCCAGCCGTTGTGCACTGACGATTTTTGATGAGCCAACGACTGGGATGGACGCCGCGGTGCGGAAAGATTTCTACCGGGTCCTGTTAAAAGATTACTTGGCTCATCCGCGTACGATTATCATTTCAAGCCATTATCTGGACGAGATGGAACATATTCTCGAAGATGTGCTCTTGATTGATGAAGGACAGAAAGTAATGCATAAGCCGATAGACGATTTGAAAGAATATGCCGTCAGTCTGACCGGACCTGCAGCCGTTATGGAGCAATGGCTGTATGATAAAACGGTGCTTGCTAGAAAGCTGTCCGCTCCAGGGACGATGCAGGCCGTAGTCAAGAACGATTTCCCGATGGAGCACGCCGAGAAAATGGGGATACACGTGGCCCCAGTCGCTCCTGCTGATGTGTGTATTTACCTGACCGCTAAGTCGGAAGGAGGGATTGATGATGTCCTTGAATAAGGTGACGATGCCCCAAGTTGTTTTCAAACAATACCGTTATAAGCTGACGGCGTATCATCAAGTATTTACTTCACTTGTCGTGCTGCAGTTGCTCGCGCTATTCTTTTCGTTTGGTGGAGTCATGACAAACGGGGGTGGTGGCTATGGTGTGGATGCTAACCTAACTACGTACTCTGGCGATATTATCGTTATTTTTACTTTTCTGTGGGGATTGATTAATGCAATGGTCGTTACGACGAGAGCCTATAGGGAGGATGATTTTATATTTGTGACAAACCGGCAGAGTCAGCTTTTTTCCAATATACTGTTTCTGGTAACCGCGAGTGTCATCGGCGGGCTGACCGCAACCTTAGCAGGCTATTTGCTCCGGGTTATTCTTTTTTGGTCATCGGACCAAGGGACGTTTGCCGGTATGGTCGGTGAATCATCAACCGTTATGTCTCCAGTGATCAGCATTATCGCAATCGCATGTTACATGCTGATGTTTTGTGCGCTGGGTTACTTAATCGGCAGCCTCATTCAGCTGCACCGGCTGTTTATCGCGATTTTGCCTGTCTTGGCAGTTGGGGGTCTGTTCGTTGACAACTGGATGAATGGTGGCCCGCCAGCGATCATCTCGCTATTCCTATTTTTTGTCGGGGAAACGAATATGCTGCTCTTTCTGTTGAAAACACTGGTTACAGCTGTGGTACTGTTCGCCGGTTCGTTTGTCCTGCTTCCGCAAAAGGAGGTTAGACCATGAGTAACGTTCTGTTTAGCATTGTTCCCATTTTGCTCTTGTTGGCTGTAATAGTCTTGTTTCTGGTTATAGGCATGCGTCTTGCTAAATCTGATAAGCTATCAGGGGCAGTCAGGCGCTGGTTATTCCCGGTTTATTTGCTTATCCTTGTTATTGCGTTTGGACTCTCATTTATTTTGCCGCTGGAAGCTGGCTCTGATGCGTCGAACGCCCGGACGTTTGATAAGGAAAGACTGCCAGACTTGTACATGGTCCCGGAAATCACCGGACCGACGGACAAGATTGATGACTATCTTGTGGACACATGGACGCTGGAAACCGGGGAGGAAAAGCTGCATCTAGTCATTCGGGGCGAAGCTGACTTAAACAATATCGCAGTTGAGCGAAAAAAAGCGACTGATGGTGTTGTGGAAGCAGCACTTTATGTCACCCCAAAAGTAATTAATGGCATCGATATGATGACCGGGTTTGTTCCAAGGACACATATGGAAGTGGATGGACGTACGTTAGCCGTGTCAACACCGGATCGGAAACGGGTGAATGTATCGGTATTTCAAGAGGCATTTCCTGTCCAGCAGTTCACACAAAAGGAGTGGCTGGATTCTTTTGACGAAGGAGCAGGATTTGGTGTTTCCACTAGCGAGATTACCGGGGAAAGGAAATCCTCCCCTTGGATGTATAAAGACGAGGGACGTTTGTTTAGTACAGAATTGCTTTATCTGCAAATACCGGCTGATGTTGAGATTGAAGGGACAAACGATATGAACATCTTTATGGTGGGAGACGGGCAAATGCAATAGCGTTTGCATGAATGGCGGAAAGCGTTGCTATCTTCTTTCGTTATAAGCTCGACCCCTGCATAGATTGGTATGAAAAGGAAGGGGAATTATCCCCTTCCTTTCCCCGTTTAATCCACAATCTGCAAGTCTTTCGGAAACTTGGTTAATGTTTCGGCTCCGTTGTCTGTCATGAATACCATATCTTCTATCCGTACGCCACCTTTTCCGGGGACGTAGATGCCTGGTTCGATTGTGTAGCACATTCCCGGAGTCAGCGGCAGTTTATTTTGACCGTGCATGGACGGGAATTCATGTGTTTCAATTCCCAGCCCGTGTCCAATCCGGTGCGTGAAATAATCGCCATAACCGGCTTTCTCAATATGGCTGCGGGCTGCCTTGTCGATGTCACCGACAGCTGTACTTTTTTTAGAGGCCTCAACGGCTTTTGTTTCTGCTTCCAGAACTGTATTATAAATTGTTTTTTGCTCAGGTGTTATCGACTTATAGGCGACCGTCCGGGTGGTATCGGAGCAGTATCCTTCATAGACAACCCCAAGATCAAATAGCACCATATCCCCTTTTTCAATCTTTTTCATGGATGGTGTCCCGTGTGGTGAAGAAGTCTTTGTTCCCGACAGCGCCATAGTGGAAAAGGACATTTGCTGGATACCTTGTTTCTTCAATTCATATTCAATAGTTGCAATGATTTCAAGTTCGCTGACGCCTTCTTTTATCGCTTTTACACCTGTTTCGACACCGAAGTCGGCCAGTTTCGCGGCTTCTTTAAGCAGGGTATATTCCTGCTTGCTTTTGACAACCCTTAAATTGGCTAGTATTTCCTGCGCATCACTGATGACAGCATCAGGAAATACCGTCTTTACCTGTTCAAAGCGTTCCAATGTTAAATGGTTGCGTTCGACTGCAACAGATTTTGGCATACGGTCATTGCCCTTAAGAAATTGCTTTAATAACTGCCATGGATTTTCATGATCACTGTAAGCAATCATTTCATACTTCCAGCCTGCATTTTTGGCGTCTTCTTTTTCCATTGCCGGCAGGATTAATAGCGGGTCGTGGAGCTGACTGATATAGACAGCAATCACGCGCTCATGCGGGTCTGTATAGTAATTGCTCAAATAGTAAAAATTGGCTGTGGATGTAACAAGCATGCTGTCAAGGTCATTTTCTTTCAGTTTGCTAAGTAAAGTGTCCAATCGGTCTGTCATGACTAGTCCCCCATTTATCATAATTAGAGGTTGTTCAAAAAGTCCGGTAAAAAGGACGCTTCGAATTTCTTCGTGGCTTGCTTTTTCGTTACTCATGTACTAATTTGCATACACCCCGTTACTCAAAGCTACGCCGCCTCGGACTTCTCGGTCCTTTCTATCTTCCTTTTTGAACACACGCAATTAGTACCTATTATAACAAATATAGCCCAGACCGCACCATTTTACGTCTGACAGTGCCGGATTTTTAGACGAATGCATAAGAAAACTGCAAAACGGGTAAAGGATTCAGAAGGGTCTGTATCGAATGTATACAGTGCAGATAATAAATAAAAGGAGCGATATACATGAAAGTATCTTATCATGGACATTCTGTCGTTCGAGTTGAAACAGACAGTCATACGATTTTAATTGATCCGTTTATTTCCGGAAATGAAGCATGTGACCTTGACGCGGGGTCCGTTAAAACCGATGTCATCCTCTTGACACACGGCCACAATGACCATGTCGGGGACACCGAAGAAATTGCTAAACGTAATGAGGCGCTGGTGGTTGCTCCGAATGAACTGGCGGGTTACTTAGAGGGGAAAGGTTTGAACACCCATCCAATGCATATCGGCGGTGCCCATGAATTTGACTTTGGGAAAGTGAAATACACCCAGGCATTTCATGGTTCGTCGTTTACAGAAGACGATGGTACCATCATCTATACCGGCATGCCCGGTGGTATCCTGCTGACGATAAATGGCAAAACGATTTATCATGTTGGTGATACCGGGCTGTTCAGCGACTTGAAACTGATTGGCGAGATGAATGACATTGACCTTGCGTTTGTGCCGATTGGTGATAACTTCACCATGGGGCCGGAAGATGCACTGGTTGCAGCTGATTGGATAAATGCGGACACCGTTGTTCCGGTACATTACAATACCTTCCCTGTCATTGAGCAGGATCCAGAGGCCTTTGCATCTAAAGTAAAAACTGGTAAGGGACTGGCGATGAATATCGGGGATTCAGTCGACTTGTAGGAAAAACAACGTGAGCGATGTGCTCACGTTGTTTTTATCAGTCGATGAAAAAATATTTTAATGCAATATTTCTAACGTTGGATTTCTTTTTGAAACGAACCGGTGCACCGCAATGGATTTTTGTACCAGTTCCTATTATAATATTATTCAATTCCACTCTCATTTTTTAATAAGGTGCTAAGGAGTTGTACAATGAACAACCTTCTACTATTATTTTTCTTCCTGCTCGGGTTAATTTTCGGTTCTTTCTTTAATGTTGCCGGGTTGCGTATCCCCTTGAAACACCCTTTCGTCAATGACCGTTCCGCCTGTCCCCAATGTGGTCACTTGCTTTCATGGCATGAACTTATCCCATTTTTATCATACATAATGCAGCGCGGGAAATGCCGTCACTGTGGGAAAGCAATATCTTTTATGTATCCTGCCGTTGAGTTGGCTACTGGTTTATTATTTGCCATTAGTTATGTGATGCTTGGTCTCAATGCAGAATTCCTGACCGCGCTATTGCTGATGGCTATGCTTATGATTCTATTTGTGTCAGATATCGTCTATATGGTGATACCAAATAACATTCTATTATTCTTTCTTCCGCTTTTCATATTAATGCGCATAGTTGTACCGCTTGAACCGTGGTGGTCTTCGGTTGTTGGGGCTTTGGCGGGAGTGGGGCTGCTTGCATTGATCATTCTCATTAGTCAGGGCGGAATGGGTGCAGGGGACATGAAATTGTTTGGTGTGCTTGGTATTGTGCTGGGACTGAAGAAAACACTTCTTACTTTTTTTCTGGCAACCATAATTGGAGCGGTTGTCGGGATACTTCTCCTCTCGTTCAAAGTCATCCACCGGAAGCAGGCTGTTCCATTTGGACCATACATTGTTTTAGCGGCAGTGATTGCTTATTTTTATGGTGATAGCCTCGCAGACTGGTATGTTGCCATCTTGAATAAGAGCGGATGATTCTGCTTGGTCGTAAACAGACACCATTTTCGTGTTCATTCAGTTCTTATGGACTGCTTTTTGTCATAGATTATGGACAAAGGGGGAGATGTACTTGCGTCATTATGCAATATTACGATTATTATTAGCCGGATTTTTCCTTTATATGGCATGGCCAGTTATTCCGGAAGCTGTGACTGCGGAAGCATCCTTGTTCTGGGGCTTATGGCTTGGCTTTTTCCTGCTGGTGGCCGGTTCAAACTTTGCTGCCCTTTTACAGATGATTTCGCCGCCGGTAATGGAACAGGAAAATGCACAACGCCGTCAAAGCGCTTAATCATTGAGGCTAAAGCGTTTCAACTGTATAATAAATGATGAAGATATTGATTAGTAGTGCGTGTTTAAAAAGGAGGATAAAAAGGACCGAGAATTTCGAGGCGGCGTAGTTTCGAGCAGCGGAGAAACAAGCCAACGAAGAAATTCGATGTGTCATTTTTACCGGACTGTTTAAACAACGTCTAGTACAGTTGAAAGTCGGTGAAGGAATTGGCGACCAAACATGAACAGATACTGCAGCATATTCTATCATTGGAAATTGGCCATAAAATTTCAGTCAGGCAAATAGCGAAGGCATTGAATGTCAGTGAGGGAACCGCATACCGTGCCATCAAGGATGCTGAAAATCAAGGGATTGTCAGCACGATTGAGCGTGTAGGAACAGTGCGCATTGAAGAAAAAAAGAAAGATAACTTCGAGCGGCTGACGTTTGCCGAAGTTATAAAAATTGTTGACGGACAAGTTCTGGGTGGCCGGGCTGGTCTGCATAAGACGCTGAGCAAATTTGTCATCGGGGCAATGCAGCTGAATGCTATGATGCGCTATACAGAAGCTGGTTCATTGCTGATTGTCGGCAATCGGGTGGAAGCGCATGAGCTAGCTTTGCAGGAAGGGGCAGCTGTCCTCATTACCGGCGGGTTTGACACGGATGATTCAATTAAACAGCTGGCTGATGAGATGCAGCTGCCTGTTATGTCAACAAGTTATGACACATTTACGGTAGCAGCAATGATCAACAGGGCAATTTATGACCAGCTGATTAAAAAGGAAATTGTCTTTGTCGGGGATATCTATACGCCATATGACAGATCCTATTACCTGTATTCCAAAGATAAACTCGAACGATGGTATGAGCTGAATGAACAGTCGGCACACTCGCGTTATCCGGTTGTGGATGCGAAAGAGCGTGTTGTAGGGATGATTACGGCCAGAGACGTCCTGGACAAAAATAAAGATATTCCAGTCGAAAAGCTGATGACGAAAAACCCGATTGTCGTTCAGGATAAAACATCGCTTGCTTATGTTGCTCATATGATGGTCTGGGAAGGAATTGAGCTTGTTCCTGTTGCTGATGCGTCCAATCGGCTCAAAGGTGTTGTATCCCGTCAGGATGTACTGAAAGCACTGCAGGAAAGGCAGCGGCAGCCACAAATGGGTCAGACGATTGACGATATTGTTGCCAGCAGTCTGGTCTCTGCTGAAGATGACCAGAACACATTCCAAGCACACGTAACACCGCAAATGACGAACCAGCTTGGAACATTGTCCAATGGGGTGTATACGGCCTTGATGACAGAGGCTGGCAGCCGGCTGCTTCGCGATTATAAAAAAGGCGATCTTGTTGTTGAGAACTTGACTGTTTATTTTTTAAAGCCCGTACAAATTGACAGCAACCTCACTATTAAGCCGGAGGTACTAGAGGCGGGACGTATTTATGCGAAAATGGATGTGGAAGTGTTCAATGGGAAGAAAATGGTAGGAAAAGGGCTTCTGATGGCCCAGTTAATTGACAGGTGATGCGAGGCGATGAAGTTCGACTGTTAGTAAGCCGGCGCCCGCTGTCTTCCACGGCCGCCGGTCCCTTCTTATAAGGCTAATGCTCACGCATAAAGCCGCTTCCACTCTTTCCGGTAGTGTTTGGTTTCTTTCCATCCGACATAAAGGTTGATACCCCCAAAGAAAAGGAAAACTATTCCTACAAACAGGGAAAGCTGTGTTTCGTAAAATATATATTGATTAATGCCGAAGAAGAGGATAAGCGAACCAAGACAGACTCGGGATTTTGCGTTAAAATAAGCCTGTGTCAGTCCGTCTTTAGTTTTAAGGATCGCGACTTTATAATAGACCCAGAAAACCGCGGAAAGTACGATAATAATTGGAAAAATAATCATAGTTATCGGCCCCTAAACTTATGAATTAGAATGGATTGGCTTAATGGACTTGCAACTGTTCCATCGTTTTTTGAAATATGGATGACACAGTTGCATACATAAACGCCTGTATCCTATCCAATTGTAGCTTGTTTTGCTTCATCAGGAAAGTAAAAAATGTGACAAAGTAGGGAGAATACTATGCAGCATATACAATCCATTATCCAGGCAATTAAAGAATACGATACCATTATCATTCATCGGCATGTACGGCCAGATCCCGATGCATACGGTTCCCAAGCAGGATTGAAAGAAATGATTACCCATTCTTTTCCGTCTAAACAAGTGTACATCACCGGGGAGGAAGATCCGTCCTTGCTTTTTTTGGCTGACATGGATGACGTCACAGATGATACCTATCAAAACGCACTGGTTATCGTCTGTGATACAGCAAATGCCGGGCGCATCAGCGATCAGCGCTACCACCTGGGCGAAAAGCTGATTAAAATTGACCATCATCCGAATGTGGATGAATATGGGGATGTCATGTGGGTCGATACGGCAGCAAGTTCAACAAGTGAAATGATTTATGACTTATACCTCGATGCCAGGGATGAGGACTTTGTTATAAATGATGAAGCCGCTCGTCTCCTTTATGCCGGTATTGTAGGTGACACGGGCAGATTTTTGTTCCCTAGCAGTACGAAAAAAACATTCCAGCATGCAGCAGAACTCGTCACCTATAATTTTGACCGTCCAAGTCTTTATGATGGAATTTACCGTATTAAAGACAATATTGCCAGGCTGCGTGGCTATATTCTGCAAAACTTTAAACGCTTGGATTCAGGCATGAGCACTGTAGTACTGACTAAGGAGATGCTGGAAAAATTTGGTGTCAACCCAATGGAGACTGGGCAGCTGGTCGGAGTACTCGGTGATATTGAAGGTATGAAGGCTTGGGCTTTCTTTATTGAAGAGGAAGAGCTGATACGTGTTCGTCTGCGTTCGAAGGGACCAGTCATCAATGGGATTGCCGCAAAATATGATGGTGGCGGACATCCGATGGCGGCAGGTGCATCCATCCGCACATGGGAACAAATGGAGCACGTTGTTCAGGACTTGGATGAAGCTTGCCGGGGCTTTACTGACTAATGCAGTGCATAAAAAAAGAGCTATGACCTCTTCAACAGGTGAGGGGACATAGTTCTTTTCATTTAACTGAATTGATTGTCAGGAACTTTTTGCTTCGTTCAGCGGAATAAACCAGCATCCTGTGTTTGTTTGGTCATAGTGTACAAGCAGATTTTCACGTTGAATGCCACGTTTGATAAGTCGGATTAATTCTGCAGATTCAGCATATGCAATCTTGCCTTCCTTTAGCTGTGCAACCTTTTCATCCCGTAACCGGCTCTGATGGATTACCAGCATTTAATCCAACTCCTTTCTGCAAGGTATGTGAAAAATGTAAGCTTACCCTTTATATTATATCGTACAGAAGAATTTGTGACCACTATTAATTGTTTTTTTCATAAAATTTTCACAACGGACAAGGCGTTCAGATGCCACTGGAAACCTCAGCTTTCACGGATAATTTCACGGTTTTGGTAATGACAAGTTTCCGGACTTTGAACTTGAATTTAAAGTCATCAATCGAAAATTCCTTGTTTTCGACAGTTGCCTCAAGCAGTCCATCACTTTCAGCAATGATGGAAACCTCTTTACCTTTAATGTGATTGATTTCGTTCTTTATTAAATCTTCCAGTTGATGTATAATAAGTCTATCCGGCAGATCGTCTGGATTGGTGATTGTTATTCCAATTGACTCCACCTTGGCTGATGTTTTTGTTTTTTCATCAAGATCTTTATTGTCGTCAAGCAAAGCTTCGTTCTCGTTCTTCAGTTCGGTTACCTCTGATTTTAGTTCACGGTTTTCCTCAAGCATCTGGCCATACATCGAACCATACATATAGACGAAAATTAAATAGCCGATGATGGATCCTGCAAAGACCCCTACCAGAAATCGCTGCCATGTTGATTTTTTATAATACGGGGGAATATGCATTATCCGACATCCTCCTGTATCAGCCACCCAATGATTAACAGCGCTGTTTTCACACCACCCATTGCGGATAGTATCAACATAATTTGTTTGAACAGGTCGTATGTTGAACCATCCAAAATTCCCTTTTCAAAATTGGCAATAGCGTCGAAGGTTCCGCCGATTGCAGCCACGATTGCCCAAATCCGCAGACTTTTTGCAATACGGTTCATTTGGGTGAACGGGGCATCCCCAGTTGCAAAACTGCCGATGCTGCCGATAACGGTGCCACCTATAACCACACCGAAAGCGATAAAAAAACAATGAATGAATTGGGCAATAAACCGTTCTTCCATGATTTAGACTCCTTATGTGCGTACTGGTTCATTTTATGATAGATGTGGACAGGATATGTCAGGATGCTTGATTAGATGGATTCGTGCTGCATGCAGCAACAAAGCATATTCGGTATAATGGTTACGTGTGAGATGTCTCGGGGTATCCAGTTTGAGATGTTGTTCTTTTGAACATGCGATTTAAAGGACGGACTGGATATCCTACATTCTAAAAAAAGGTGGGGTAGTATGTCATTTACGCATTTGCAAGTGCGGAGCGGGTACAGTTTCATGAAAAGCACCATCGTGGTTGACAAACTGGCTGAGAAGGCGTGGGATATGCAGTTTGACGCTTTGGCACTGACGGATGAGGCAGTCTTATATGGCGCTATCCCTTTTTATAAAGCTTGCAAACGAAATGGGATAAAACCGATTATCGGCATGAGTGTTTCTGTCGTAAATGCACATGACGGAATGGATACATGCCTTCTTTTAGCTAAGAATAACAGCGGATATAAGAATCTGGTCAGAATAAGCACCAACCTTCAGACAGAAGGCGGAAACAGTATTAGCAAAGAACGTCTTGAACCACTATGCAGCGACTTGATCTGTATTGTTGTTACATCTGTATCTGAAACGGGGACACTGCTATTGAATGAAACCTATGACCGGGTGAAAGACTATTTGGATAACGAGTGGAATATTTTTAGCCCAGAAGACTTGTATTTAGGCGTACAGGACCACGGGATGGATAAGGAGCGGAAGGTGAATCAGTCCGTGAAGGCATTCCAAGAGCTGTATCAGATACCGGCTGTACTTTTGAATGATGTCCGCTACCTTGATGAAAATGATGATATAGCCTACGATTGTCTGCAAGCCATGAAGGATGGCAGAAAATGGCCAATGAAAATAACGGATGCGACTGTTAGGAACAGACACTTGCGAACGCAGGAGGAGATGGAGCAGCTGTTCGCGCGTGATTGGCCGGAAGTGATTCGGGAAACGGAACGAATTAAGGAACAATGTGATGTCACATTTGATTTCAGCAAGCGAATGCTTCCATCTTATCCGGTACCGGCACAGATGGATCCACATACATATTTGGAGAAAATCTGCTGGGAAAATGCAAACAAAATCTATGATGCTGTTACCGATGTGATAACACAGCGCCTGGCGTATGAGCTTGAAATTATTCAATCTATGCAGTTCAGTGACTATTTTTTAATTGTCTGGGATTTTATCGCTTATGCCAAAAAGGAAGGAATTCTGGTTGGGCCGGGCCGTGGATCGGCAGCAGGCTCTCTCGTTGCTTATGTGCTTGGAATTACAGAAATCGATCCACTTCAGTATGACTTATTGTTTGAGCGTTTCCTGAATCCTGAACGCACGTCTATGCCTGATATTGATATTGACTTTTCGGATCACCGGCGGGACGAAGTGATTGATTATGTGCGCATGAAATACGGCAGTGATCATGTCGCACAAATTATAACATTTGGCACGTTTGCAGCGCGATCCCTCATGCGGGAATTAATGAAAACCATGGAAGTCGAACAGCAGGATGCCCGTTTTATCCTGCAGGCAATCCCTGCCCAGGCACAACAAACGATAGTGGAATATGTGACGGGGTCAAAGGATTTACAGCAGTATATTAAGCAATCGGAAAAGTTGAAAGCCTTATTTACTGTTGCTGCAAAACTGGAAGGGATTCCAAAACATATGTCCACCCATGCGGCGGGTATTGTGATTAGCGATAATCCGCTAGTCGAATCAGTTCCGCTGACAGCCGGCACACATGATACAAAGCTGACGCAATATGCGATGAATGACCTGGAAGCAATCGGGCTTTTGAAAATGGATTTTCTCGGCCTGCGGAATTTGACACTGATGGAACGGATTCTAAAAACTATCCGTTATACAACCGGTGAGAAAATGGCATTGGCGTACATACCTGATAAAGATCCGGAGACATATAAATTACTGCAGCAAGGCCGGACCAATGGCGTGTTCCAACTGGAATCCCAGGGGATGAAGCAGGTGCTGATGCGCCTGAGGCCGACTATGTTTGAGGACATTGTGGCGGTCAATGCTCTGTACCGCCCCGGACCGATGGAACAGATCCCGGTTTATATCAGCCGCAAACATGGCACAGAACAAGTGGAATACCCGCACCCGGATCTGGAGCCGATTCTCAGTAAAACTTATGGTGTACTGATCTATCAGGAACAAATTATGCAAATAGCACATAAAATTGCTGGATTTTCAATGGGACAGGCTGATCTTCTCCGGCGGGCTGTCAGCAAGAAAAAACAGCAGCTAATGGACGAGCAGCGTGCAGCGTTTATCCAGGGCTGTCTGGATAACGGTTATTCGGAACAAATCGCGAAGAAAATTTTCCAGTGGATTGTCCAGTTTTCTAATTATGGATTCAACAGGAGTCATGCTGTCGCTTATAGTAAACTATCCTACCAGCTTGCCTATTTGAAAGCTCATTATCCTGCCAGTTTCTTTGCTGAATTATTAACCAGTGCAGCTGGCCAGCAGGATAAGGCGGATTTATACAGGAAAGAAATGAAAGTAGAGGGGATATCATTACTGCCGCCCTCCATCAATCGAAGCTTTGGCAAATACGCTGTGGAAGGCTCTGATATTCGAATGGGTTTTTTATCTATTAAGGGAATTGGCAATCAGGCGGTCAAAGAAGTGATTCAGGTCAGGAAAAATGGCAGGTTCAAGAGCCTTTTCGATTTTTGCATGCGAGTATCGCAGAAGGCCGTAAGCAGACAGACACTGGAGACATTGGTTATGGCGGGAGCGTTTGATGAGTTATATGGTAACCGGGCTAGTTTATTAGCGTCCATTGACCATGCACTGGAACAGGGCGAGTTATTCAAAGAATTCAGCGATCAGTCAAGTCTTTTCCAGGACGGGATTCATTTAGAAGAAACATATGTTGCAATGGAAGATTTCAGCCTGATGAAAAAACTGCAGGATGAAAAAGAACTGATGGGATTTTATATTTCCAGCCATCCATTGAAAAAGTTCCGGAATGCATTTCGGAGGGAAGGCTATGTTTCACTTGCAAGGGCGAAACAAATGACTGGTGTACGCGGCCTTTACGGTGCAGCGATTGTGCAGGCTGTTAAAGTCATCCGCACCAAACGCGGCGACCCGATGGCGTTCATGACGGTCGGGGATGAAACAGATGATATGGAAGCGGTCGTTTTTCCGGATGTGTACCGTCAAATTAACCGCTGGCTGTCGGAAGAGAAGATGATTACGTTTAGCGGTAAGGTGGAAAACCGGAATAATCGGCTGCAGTGGATCATGGATGATGTGCAGGAGCTTAGACAGACGGAATGGGAACAGAAACAGAACCAGCGACTGTTTCTTAAATTAACGGCAGATAATCGCGGCAATGCACTGGAAGCAATCAGAGATATTGCAGGTGAGCACCCTGGGAGTACACCAATCATTACGTATCACCAAGAGGAAAAAACGGCCTATCAGCTGGCGGAAGAATATGGGGTTGACCCTCAGGAACAGTGCCTGGAGAAGCTCCGGAACCGTTTTGGAAAGCAAAATGTTGTGCTGGAAGAACCGGGGAGCTTTGAAAAGGGAGACTAAGCAAAAATTCTTTCCCTTCGAAATGCAGCTTTATTTTATTCTTTACACGAAAACTCCATCTGTTATAATGAAACCGTTAAGTGGTCAGACCACCCGGCTGTTTTTTGCAATTCCTACTACATAAAGGAGTGAGCGTTTTGTCAAATTTGCGGGACGAAGCATTGCATATGCATAAAGCGAACAAAGGAAAACTTTCGACTGAATCAAAAGTGAAGGTACGTAATGCCAAGGATTTAAGCCTTGCCTATTCACCGGGTGTTGCAGAGCCTTGTAAAGAAATTCACGATCGTAAAGAAACGGTGTATGACTACACGATGAAAGGGAACATGGTGGCTGTTGTCAGCAATGGTTCAGCGGTGCTTGGTCTCGGGAATATCGGGCCGGAAGCTGCATTGCCTGTCATGGAAGGAAAGGCAGTACTGTTTAAGAATTTTTCCGGTGTCGATTCTTTTCCAATTTGTTTGGAGTCGCATGATACAGAGGCGATTGTACAGACAGTTAAGATGCTGGAGCCGACATTTGGCGGTGTTAATCTGGAGGATATCGCGGCCCCTGATTGCTTTGTCATAGAAGAACGGCTGAAGAAGGAAACCAGTATCCCGATTTTTCACGATGACCAGCATGGAACAGCTATTGTAACCGTCGCTGGATTGATTAACGCTTTGAAATTGTCCGGCAAATCGTTTTCGGACATTAAAGTGGTGGCAAATGGTGCAGGCGCAGCAGGAATTGCAATTATTAAATTACTGTACAATTTTGGTGTCCGTGACATCATCATGTGTGACTCGAAAGGTGCAATCTTTGAGGGCAGACCGTATGGCATGAATGAAGTAAAAGACGAAGTAGCCAAGATGACGAACAAGGATAAGCAAGAAGGCGACCTGGAAGATATGCTGGCAGACGCAGACGTATTTATCGGTGTTTCTGTGGGTGGCCTATTGAGTAAAGAAATGGTGCAAAAAATGAATGATGATCCGATTATCTTTGCGATGGCAAACCCGGATCCCGAAATCTTGCCAGGTGATGCCAAAGAAGTTGGTGTGAAAGTGATTGGAACCGGACGCTCGGACTTTCCGAATCAGGTTAATAATGTACTGGCATTCCCGGGCATTTTTAGAGGGGCTTTGGATGTACGGGCTACCCGTATTAACGAGCGAATGAAAATTGCTGCAGCGGAAGCAATCGCGTCACTGATCACCGAAGATGAACTGAATGAGGATTATGTCATCCCAGCTCCGTTTGACCCAAGAGTCGCTCCCCTTGTTGCATCGAGTGTTGCCAGGGCGGCGATGGAATCCGGTGTCGCCAGAATCGACGTCGATCCAGAAGAGGTAGCCGAGAAAACAAGAAAGCTGACACGGATTGATGAAGACTACTGATAGTCTGGGAAGCTTCATGTCCAAAAGGTGCCGGCTGATATAGAGCTTGTCTCTTCATTGCCGGCATCATTACCGTTAGTGTGCTGGTATAACCTATAAAAGTGTGTGTTTAAAAAGAAGGACCGATTTACCGGACTTTTTGAACAACCTCTAAAAGGAGTGACTCCGGCTGTGTCCATGTCACCAAGGCAAAAAGTATACCATGGGATTTTACAGGAACTGCGGAAGTATATTGAGGTGAACAATCTGCAGCCAGGGGATAAACTTCCATCGGAACGTGTGCTTTCAGAGAAGCTGCAGGCAGGACGATCCTCTATCCGTGAAGCTTTGCGCGCAATGGAACTGCTGGGACTGATTGAGACGCGGCATGGGGAAGGTACATTTTTAAGTGCGTACCGGCCCTACCATTCCGTGGAAGTGCTTTCCTCATTCATTCTGCAGGGAAATAACACAAGGAACGACTTGCTATTTGCGAAGAGAATTATTGAAAAAGAAGCGGCAAAGATTGCGTACGATTACATGCAGGATGAGGATATCAGCCAATTGCTCGAAATCGTTCGGGATCCATCACTGAATGAAAATGCGAAACATGTGGCCTTTTTCCAATATTTATTTCATAAAACGGAGAATTTATTGCTTGCGAAAGTCTGGCAGCTGATGGATGAATTTTCGTATACTATTTCCAGCCTGTCGTATGATCAGTTATTTTACCTCGAACTCATCAGCCTTTATCAATCTGAAGATTACGCGAAAATAGAGGAACTTTTTCATGACTTGCCGGTGGAAAAATAATTTGTCCTATCGACAGATTGTGACACCTTTTTTGCAACGTCAGAAAGTATAATTATGGATGACCTTGTAAGTAAAACTAAGGCATTCACTATAAAGGCTTGGTGAAAGCCAAGTTTTTCTAACAACGGGTTGTTTATAGTATACAGCAGTTTCGTGATTGTTCCGGGTTTGTAAGAAAAAGGAGGAATTCCCTTGCTTAAGGATTTTTTTGGCAAGAAGAGGAAATACGCTACCATTCCGAATGAGGAAAGCAAGCTTGATATTCCTGAGGGATTAATGAAAAAATGTGATAACTGCCATAAGATTTATTACCGGAAAGAATTGAACAAAAACATTAATGTGTGCCCAAATTGTGACTACCACCATACGCTTACTGCCTGGGACCGGATAGACAGCTTGTTCGATGAAGGAACATTTGAGGAATGGGACAGGCAACTTACGACGACGAATCCCCTGGATTTTCCCGGGTACGAGGAAAAAGTGGACAAAGACCGTAATAAAACGGGCCTTAATGAAGGAGTTGTCACCGGCAAAGGAATGATTGACGGACAGGAAACTGCTTTCAGTGTTATGGATTCCAGTTTCAGAATGGGAAGTATGGGCTCGGTTGTTGGCGAAAAAATCAGTCGTGCTCTGGAAAACGCAAAAGATGAATCACTTCCATTTATCATTTTCACTGCGTCCGGCGGTGCCAGAATGCAGGAAGGTGTACTAAGCCTGATGCAAATGACAAAAACTTCCGTTGCCGTAAAGCGGTTTTCAGAAGCGGGTGGTTTAATGATCTCCGTCATGACCCATCCGACAACCGGTGGTGTTTCTGCCAGTTTTGCATCTATTGGGGATTATAATTTAGCCGAACCAGGTGCAATGATCGGTTTTGCCGGACGCCGGATTATCGAACAGACTATCCGTGAAGAACTTCCCGATGATTTTCAGACAGCGGAATTCCTGCTTAAACACGGCCAGCTTGATAAAGTCGTGCATCGCCATGACATGAAATCCTTCCTGAGAGTTCTGCTTTCCATGCATGCGCAAGGGAGGGAGAAAGCATGAAACAAGTGCTGGATTTCGAAAAACCAATTGTGGACTTGAAAGAAAAGATTGCTGAATTAAAATCGTTTACAAATGACAGTGATATTGACCTGGAAACGGAAATCACGACGCTGGAAAACCGGCTGGAAAGATTGGAGAATGATATTTACGGAAATCTGCAGCCGTGGCATCGTGTGCAAATGGCTCGGCACCAGGAACGTCCAACCACATTGGATTATATTCAGGAATTGTTTACTGATTTTATTGAATTCCATGGGGATCGCTCATATGGTGATGATGAAGCGATTGTTGCTGGCATTGCTTTTTATGAGGACAAACCGGTAACCGTGATTGGTCATCAGCGTGGGAAAGATACGAAGGAAAATATTCGCCGTAACTTTGGCATGCCACATCCGGAAGGGTATCGGAAAGCTTTGCGGCATATGCGCCAGGCGGAAAAATTTAACCGCCCGATTGTTTGTTTTATCGACACCAAAGGAGCATATCCGGGTAAGGCTGCTGAAGAACGGGGGCAAAGTGAAGCTATTGCCAGGAACCTGATGGAGATGGCCGGTCTATCCGTGCCCATTATCTGTATTGTCATTGGTGAAGGCGGCAGTGGCGGAGCACTCGGATTAGGGGTTGGAGACCATATTCATATGCTGGAGAATTCCACCTATTCGGTTATTTCCCCGGAAGGAGCAGCCGCGTTGCTTTGGAAAGATTCTGGACTTGCCAGGCAAGCAGCAGAGACGATGAAAATCACCTCCTATGATTTGAAAGAGCTTGATATTATTGATCAGGTTATCCCAGAGCCAAGAGGTGGTGCCCATCGCGATCTGAAAGCACAGGCAGCGCATATTGATGCTGTATTGGCAGCGTCGCTGGAGGAATTAGCAAATCTATCGGCGAATGAATTGCTTGAAAATAGATGGGAAAAATATAAGCAAATTGGTGATTATCAGGAAATGTGACGATCTGTTCACGTGTCTTTTCACCAGGGAAGAGGTTGACAGCTGTCAGCCTCTTTCCTGTTTGGTAAACAGGAAGATAACGGAAACAATTGATTACATGCTGGTGATAGCTCTGTGCCGCCAGCTAAAATGATTGATATTTTCCAGGTTTACATTTATCTTGGAAGAAGACAACAACGTTAGAAGAGGTGACAGAATGAAGAAAATAGGCGTTTTAACAAGTGGTGGTGATGCGCCTGGCATGAACGCAGCGATTCGTGCTGTTGTACGGAAATCAATCTACCATGGAATTGAAATATATGGCATAAAAAACGGGTTCCAAGGGCTGATTGATGGATATATAGAGAAAATGAACACCGGTTCTGTCGGTGATATTATTCAGCGCGGCGGCACCATTCTGCACTCGGCCAGAAGTGAAGAATTCAAATATGATGAAGGACAGCAAAAAGGCATTGAACAAATGAAAAAGCATGGAATTGAAGGGCTGATTGTTATTGGTGGGGACGGAAGCTTCCGCGGTGCCCAAAAACTGACGGAAAAAGGGTACCCGTGCATCGGAATCCCTGGTACCATCGATAATGATATTGCCGGAACAGACTTTACAATCGGTTTTGATACCGCATTGAATACAGTCATCGAAGCAATTGACAAAATTCGTGATACAGCATCATCACATGAACGAACATTTATCATTGAGGTGATGGGCCGCGATGCAGGTGATTTGGCACTATGGGCTGGTTTGGCCGATGGTGCCGAAAGTATTTTGATACCAGAGAAAAAGGACGAGTTTGAGGAAGTGATTGACCGGCTGAAACGAGGACAGGAGCGCGGTAAAAAGCATAGCATTATTATTCTGGCAGAGGGCGTTGGTGATGCGTTTGACTATGCAGACAAAATCAAGGAAAAGGCAGATTTGGAAACGCGTGTAACCGTATTGGGCCACATTCAGCGCGGCGGTTCGCCATCGGCTGCAGACCGGGTGCTTGCCAGCCGGCTTGGTGCACAAGCTGTTGAACTGCTTCTCAGCGATGAAGCAGGAAAAATGGCAGGGATTCAGAACAATAAACTGGTTCGCCATAATATAGCAGATGTGCTGGAAGAAAAACATACAATTGATTTCAATATGTACCAACTATCGAAAGAACTATCGATTTAATGCACCAGAGGAGGATGGAAAATGCGGAAGACGAAAATTGTGTGTACAATTGGACCATCATCGGAATCCATTGATACACTAACACAACTAATCGACGCTGGGATGAACGTTGCTCGGCTGAATTTTTCCCATGGGGATTTTGACGAACATAGAGCACGCATTGAAAACATTCGGGAAGCTGCGACTAAAACCGGAAAAACGGTTGCCATTCTTTTGGATACAAAAGGACCCGAAATCAGGACAGGCTCCTTTGCCGGCGGGGAAGCAGAGATCCTCAAGGACAGCATTGTGTATGTGACAATGGATGAAGTAGAAGGGACAGCGGAGCGGTTTTCTATCACGTACAGCGGGCTGATTGATGATGTCCATCCAGGATCAAAGATTTTACTGGATGATGGACTGATTGAGTTGGAAGTGCTGGAAATCGATCATGAAAACCGTGAGCTAAAAACAAGAGCGCAGAATTCCGGCACCATTAAGAACAAAAAGGGCGTCAATGTGCCAAACGTCCGTGTTAATTTGCCTGGAATCACTGCGAAGGATGCGGAAGATATTAAATTCGGCATTGAACAGGAAGTAGACTTCATTGCAGCATCATTTGTCCGCCGAACGTCAGATGTGCTGGAAATTCAGGAATTACTTGAAAAATATGATGCTACCCATTTAAACATCATACCAAAAATCGAAAATCAGGAAGGCATTGACAATATTGAGTCCATTCTGGAAGTCAGTGACGGCTTAATGGTAGCCCGTGGTGACCTGGGGGTGGAAACGCCGGCTGAGGATGTGCCACTCGTCCAGAAGGAACTGATTGCCAAGTGCAACACAGCTGGAAAACCGGTCATTACTGCCACACAAATGCTTGATTCCATGCAGCGTAACCCGAGACCGACAAGAGCCGAAGCATCGGATGTGGCCAATGCAATCTTTGACGGTACCGACGCGATTATGCTTTCCGGTGAAACGGCAGCAGGTGATTACCCGGTTGAGTCAGTACAGACGATGAGCGACATTGCTATGAAAGCAGAAACAGCGCTGGACCATAAACTCATATTGGATAATCGTTCAAGGTCTTCCCATATGACGATAACCGACGCAATCAGTCAGTCGGTGACCCATACTGCTATGAACCTTTCCGTCAGTGCAATCATCACACCGACAGAAAGCGGCCATACAGCCAGGATGATTTCCAAGTATCGTCCAAAAGCACCGATTGTCGCCGTCACATTTTCCGAGGTTGTCAACCGGCAATTAGGCCTGGTTTGGGGTGTGCACGCTGTTATGGGCGGCAAAGCACATTCAACTGATGAAATGCTCGATATTGCTATTGATCAGGGACTGAGTACGAAACTCTTTGATCGGGGCAGCCGAGTAATTATAACAGCGGGTGTTCCAGTCGGTGAAAGCGGAACAACGAATCTGATGAAAGTTCATGTGATAGGTGATGTGATGGCGAAAGGGCAAGGGATTGGCCGCGGCAGTGCATACGGCAGAGCAGTGATTGCCAGGAATGCTGAGGAAGCACTCGAAAAGGTCCAGGAAAATGATATACTTGTGACGTATGGAACAGACCGCGATATGATGGAAGCTGTTGAAAAAGCAGCTGGGGTTGTTACAGAAGAAGGCGGACTGACATCCCACGCGGCTGTAGTGGGATTGAGTCTTGGCATTCCGGTGATTGTTGGAGTAAAAGACGTATTCAATCATATAGAAGATGGAACGGATATTACCATTGACGGTGCTAAAGGTGATATCTATCAAGGGCATGCAAGTGTCCTATAAGCCAGGATATAGAACGAATTAAACTTACCGGATCTTTTGCAGTCGGGCCGTATTACAATTGCTAGAGAAATGAGTGGTCCAAGATACCAACCGGTTCGTGAAAAGCAATGTAGCTTCTTGCTTTCATTAGAGCCGGGGAAAACTAAGGGTGATAATGTGCGTTGGCTATTACTAGCTTTATTGATTGTACCCGCAATGGAAATAGGTGTCTTTATCTGGGCAGGGAACATTATTGGTCCCTGGTGGGTTGTTGCACTAATCATTCTAACCGGGATTGTTGGTGTTTCCCTTGCGAAAAGACAAGGGATGGAGGCTTGGCAAAGGGCACAGCTGTCCATGAATCACGGACAGCCCCCGGCCGATGCAATAATAGATGGGATTTGTATTTTTATCGGGGGTGTATTTTTATTCTCTCCCGGTTTCATAACGGATGCGGTTGGTTTTGCACTTGTGCTCCCGTATACAAGGGGGCCTTTCAAACGAATGTTGCAGCAATTGTTGCGGCACTGGATGGATAACGGGAAAATTATATATCGGAGATGGTAGTCTAGGCCCCTTTGATAAATTGGCCAATCCAGTGGAATGCGCCTGCCTGATAAAGGCTTTTGCCGGCGATAGCAATAAATGGTCCCGCCAGCAGTCCGCCTGCTCCCCACAGCTGAAAGCCGGCAAACAGGGCTGTCAGTGAGGCAAGCGGGCTTAAACCTATCTGGTCCGATAATAGTTTTGGTTCAAGCAATTGCCGCTGAACAATTACAATTGCGTACAGGATGGCAAGAGTTGTCGTCATGGAATAACTGCCTGTCAGAAATGAATAGGCAATCCATGGAATGAAAATAGCACCTGTTCCTATGACAGGCAATATATCCAGAATAGCGGCGAACATAGATATAGTTAATGCATGGTTAATGCCGGCTGCTGCAAGCCCTATAAATATGGTCACCGCTGTTATGGTTATCAGTAGAAACTGTGCTTTAATAAAACCGCAAATAGCTGTTTTAAAATGGAACTGCAGCGTACGGCTGGCTGTTAAGACGTTTTCCGGCATCATTTTCTTCCATGTTTGGATGAGGGAAGGCCAGTCGCTTGTCATAAAGAAAGCAGCCATAATAATAAAAAGAAAAATGGCAGCATACCCTGGAAGCTGTGCCAGTGTGCCGGGTATTTGCATCAGAACGTTCTGCAGGACTGCCGTAGCGTTATTCGCCCATTGATTGATAAGGTGGTTTGCGTGTTCATGAATCCTTGTTTGCTGATCAGAGCTCAATGAATGAAAAAAAGAACTGAACTTTTCATATAATGGCAGCAGGTGCTTATCTAAAAGATTTCTGAAAATGTGCATCAGCTGCTGGAAATAAGATGGGACATGCTCAGCCAAATATGCCGTCCCCTGGATTAGTTCTGAAACGACTAGGATGAGAAATCCCACAGCAATAACAATGGCGGTTAAAATAACGAAAAAAGCAGCCAGTCCGCGCGGCAGTCTGACCTTTTTTTGCATTAGTGCAACGAAAGGATTAAGAATTATGGATAGCAGCAAGGCAATCAAAAAAGGATATATGTATGGAAGTGTCTGTTGCAGCAGAAAATAACCAATAACAACGGTAATGAGAACGATGCAAGCTCGCAGTAATTGAAACAGCTTTTCTTTGTACAATGCCGCCCCTCCAGGTGAACATAAGACTTGTACTATTTTACATATGATAAAAAACGGGAAAATAGACATGAACCAGCATATTTACGTAACAAAAGCGAATGTTTCCGTGAGAAAGTTTCCTTTGCAAGGAAAAAGATTGCCGGTTTTCATCGGTTTCAATTCACATTAACCGTCTAATACTTTATAATTGGGCATGGGGATGGCAATGTTATTGTAAAAATATTGTCAAATGTAATAACCATTTATTTTAACCTGATGAACGAACAATTCATAGAAAAGGAGAGGGTTTGATATGACATCAGCAAAAGGGTTGGAAGGAATTGTCGCAACACAGTCTTCAATCAGTTCCATTATTGATGATCAGCTCACATATGTCGGTTATACGATTGATGATCTGGCGGAGAACTCAAGTTTTGAAGAGGTCGTTTTTCTATTGTGGAATTTACGATTGCCAACTAAATCAGAGCTTGATCAATTCAAAACTGATCTGGCATCTAATATGGAACTTCCAGAAGCAATTATTGATCATTTGCGTTCGTATGATTTGTCAACGGTACATCCAATGGCTGCCCTCCGTTCCGCAGTATCGATTCTTGGCTTATATGATGATGAAGCCGATGTGATGGAAGAAGCGGCTAATAAGCGGAAAGCGGTCCGCCTGCAGGCTAAAATCGCAACGATCGTCACTGCTTTTGCCCGCATCCGTCAAGGGAAAGACCCTGTCAAGCCGAAGAAGGATCTGGGTTTTGCAGCAAACTTCCTTTTTATGCTAAACGGGGAAGAGCCGAAAGATATTGAAGAAGAAGCAATCAACAAGGCCTTGGTGCTTCATGCCGATCATGAGCTGAATGCATCCACATTTACTGCACGTGTCTGTGTTGCCACCCTGTCTGATATTTATTCAGGCGTGACCGCAGCTATTGGTGCATTGAAAGGACCTCTGCATGGTGGTGCCAATGAGCGTGTCATGGAGATGCTTACAGAAATCGGCGAAGAAGAGAATGCGATCCCTTACATTAAGGAAAAGATGGCTAACAAAGAAAAAATTATGGGAATGGGGCACCGTGTATATGAACAGGGCGACCCACGCGCTAAATACTTGAAACAAATGTCGAAAGAATTGACAAAAATCACTGGCCAGCCAAAATGGTATAACATGTCCGTTAAAATTGAAGACTACATCAAAGAAGAAAAAGGACTACCGGCAAATGTTGACTTCTATTCTGCGTCCGTTTATCACAGTTTAGGCATTGATCATGACTTATTCACTCCAATCTTTGCAACAAGCCGTGTATCTGGATGGCTCGCTCATATCCTTGAGCAATATGACAATAACCGGCTGATTCGTCCACGTGCTGAATATGTTGGACCAGAAACACAACAATACGTGGCAATAGAGAATCGCTAAAGCTTTTGAGTGCAGTGCCGGGCTTACAGTTTAAAGCGAAAGCCCGGCCGGCTCAAGCTGCTATTCCGCAGCAGACAAAGCCATTAGTTATTACCATGATTCGCGACAGTATGATAAAATAGTAATGTATGCATGAACATGAATAGGAGGTAATCTTTATGACACAAGGTGAAAAAATCACTGTAAACAACGGTAAAATGAATGTACCAAACCATCCGATTGTTCCTTTCATTGAAGGTGACGGAACTGGACCGGATATTTGGGCTGCGGCACGCCGTGTAATTGAGGCTGCTGTTGAGAAAGCTTATAATGGCGAAAAACAGATTGAATGGACAGAAGTGTATGCGGGGCAAAAAGCATATGATAAAACTGGTGAATGGCTGCCGGATGACACACTTAAAACAATTGATGAATATAAAATAGCGATCAAAGGACCGCTCACAACTCCAATCGGCGGCGGCATCCGTTCATTGAACGTTGCGCTGCGCCAGGAACTGGACTTGTTCACTTGCTTGCGTCCTGTCCGCTATTTTAGTGGCGTGCCATCTCCTGTCAAGCATCCAGAAGATGTGGACATGGCCATTTTCCGTGAGAACACAGAAGATATTTATGCTGGAATCGAGTGGCAAAAAGGTTCCGATGAAGTGAATAAAGTAATCAGCTTCCTGCAGGATGAAATGGGAGTCAACAATATCCGTTTCCCTGAAACATCCGGAATCGGTGTCAAGCCTGTTTCTGAAGAAGGAACAAAGCGCCTGGTTCGGGCTGCAATTGAGTATGCACTGAATGAAGGCCGCCGAAATGTCACATTAGTACATAAGGGCAACATTATGAAGTTTACAGAAGGATCTTTTAAATCCTGGGGATATGAAGTTGCCGAACAAGAATATGGTGACAAAGTATTCACATGGGCTGAATACGATCGTATCGTTGAAAAAGAAGGTAAAGAAGCGGCCAACAAGGCAGAAGATGAAGCTGTTGCTGCCGGTAAACTGCTCGTAAAAGACGCTATTGCTGATATCTTCCTGCAGCAGATTCTGACTCGTCCAAAAGAATTTGATGTTGTCGCAACGATGAACCTGAATGGCGACTACATTTCCGATGCACTGGCAGCACAAGTTGGCGGAATAGGTATCGCGCCTGGGGCGAATATTAACTATGACACCGGTCATGCGATTTTCGAAGCAACACATGGCACAGCACCAAAATATGCCGGTATGGATAAAGTTAATCCATCTTCCGTTATCCTTTCCGCTGTACTAATGCTTGAGCATCTGGAATGGAGAGAAGCAGCCAACCTGATTACAAAAGCAATGGATAAAACAATTGCTTCCAAAGTAGTTACCTATGACTTTGCACGTATGATGGACGGTGCCACTGAAGTGAAAACAAGTGAATTCGGTGATGAACTGATCAAAAATATGGACTAAAAACTCTCGAGTATGCGATTAGCTGGGCGTGGCTACTATCATAGCCAGGTGCTGCTTCAGATTATAACTTTCTAATCAATGGAAGGGGATCGGACATGGCGATCAATCGCAAAAAAATATCTGTCATCGGTTCCGGTTTCACTGGTGCCACAACTGCTTTGATGATGGCACAGAAAGAACTGGGTGACGTCGTATTAGTGGATATTCCGGATATGGAAGACCCGACGAAAGGGAAAGCGCTGGACATGAAAGAAGCTAGCCCTGTTCAGGGATTTGACGCCAATATTACCGGAACAGCGAACTATGAAGACACGAAAGATTCCGACCTCGTTATCATTACAGCTGGTATTGCACGAAAACCAGGCATGAGCCGTGATGATCTGGTTAATACGAATGCTAAAATCATGAAGACTGTCACAAGGGATATTGTCAACTATTCACCGGACACAACCATTGTCGTATTGACCAATCCGGTTGATGCAATGACGTATACCGTGTTCAAAGAGTCCGGACTTCCGAAAGAACGTGTCATCGGCCAATCCGGTGTACTGGATACAGCGCGGTTCCGTACATTCGTCGCTGAAGAACTGAACCTGTCTGTTAAAGATATTACCGGGTTCGTTCTTGGTGGACATGGTGACGATATGGTTCCATTGATCCGCTATTCATATGCTGGCGGAATTCCACTCGAAAAACTGATTTCCAAAGACCGTCTTGATGAGATTGTTGAGCGTACCCGTAAAGGCGGCGGTGAAATCGTTGGACTGCTGGGTAACGGCAGTGCCTATTACGCACCAGCCGCTTCGCTGACAGTTATGGCGGAAGCAATCCTGAAAGATCAGCGCCGTGTCCTTCCATCTATCGCATACTTGGAAGGCGAGTATGGCTACAATAACATTTATCTAGGCGTGCCAACTGTCATTGGTGGAAATGGTCTGGAAGAAATCATTGAATTGGATTTGACTGATGACGAAAAAGCTGCACTGGATAAATCAGCCGACTCTGTTAAGAATGTGCTTCAAGTACTAGAATAGCCATAAAGCTTCTCACTGCCCATAAGAGGTAGTGGGAGGCTTTTTTTATTGATGAGCCTTTGACTTTGACAATTAGACCATTGTTTAGGTGTATGGAGCAGCCGAAATGTCCGCAGGCTCGGATAAGAATAATCTATACGAAAAAGCTTTCTGAGTTAAATGGAAACAATCATAATTTTTTGTTATAATGGAAAGCGCTTACAAAACGGGGGGTGATCAAGTGATTGGCAAAAAGAGAAAACTGGGTAAAAAGATTGACGATTTACAAATTGGCGATTCATATACCGCATCCCATATGATGGAGGATAAAGAACTATTACTATATTTGGGTCTGACGAACGATGCTAATCCGCTCTATATTCAGCATGATTACGCTTCTCAGACACCTTATAGGCGGCCGGTCGTTCCATCAGTCATGCTTTTCGGAATGGTCTCATCCATCGTATCGATGCATCTGCCTGGGCCTGGCAGCCACATTACTCAGCACGAGATGACATTTCCAAAACCGGTGTTTCACTATGCTGAAGTAACATTTACACTTGAGATTATTGCGATTGACCGGGAAAGTTATGAAGTAACTTTATCCGTTATTGGATTTGACCGTGAAGGGGAGGAAGTGCTGCGCGGCAAGCTGAATGTCTGCCCGGCCTATGAACCTGAGTCATTGACGGGATGGTCGCTGGAAAACTTCTTTTAGAGGTTAGCCGACCGGTATTCTGTTTCCCAATTGGTGCAACCGCCTATGCTGTTTTGTAAATTTATTTTTACATGGCAATCTGTTCACATTGATGCCTGTTCATTGTAAGATAAAGATAACATTGCACGTATGGGAATGGGGAGTGCCAAATGAAGAAACGGATTCTGATTGTTGATGATGAAACGTCTATTGCAACTTTGTTGACATTCAATCTGGAACAGGCGGGGTTTGAAACAGATGTCGCATATGATGGCAGAGAGGCAGTCGAAAAAGGGGAGAAAGGGAGTTATGATCTGATGATACTTGATCTGATGCTTCCTGAAATGGACGGGACGGATGTATGTAGGCATCTGCGGAGCAAACAGGTTGACACTCCAATTCTGATGCTGACAGCGAAAGATGAAGAGTCTGATAAGATTCTGGGACTTGATCTCGGCGCAGATGACTATTTGACCAAACCTTTCAGTGTGAAAGAAGTGATTGCGCGGGTGAAAGCAATATTAAGGCGGACCGAAAAAGCTGGATCCGCCACTGATATCTTTATTAAAATAGGCCGTCTTACTATTTATCCTGACCGGTATGAGGCAGAAATGGACGGAAAACTTCTGACATTCACCCGAAAAGAATTTGAGCTGTTATATTACCTTGCTTCCCATAAAGGAAAGGTACTTTCTCGTGACCAGCTTTTGAGTGCGGTATGGAATTATGACTTCGCTGGAGACACTCGAATTGTTGATGTTCACGTCAGCCATCTGCGGGAAAGGATTGAGCCGGATACGAGAAAACCGATTTATATTAAAACGATTAGAGGACTGGGCTACAAATTGGAGGAACCGACATAATGCGATTACGGCCATTATTTACCAAACCGCTGGCATCCTATCATGCCGGTGTTTTTATCCTGGTTGCAGTAACAGGAATTGTTATCAGCCAGCTGACGGAAGAGCATATTATTCTTGGCTCGATTTTAATAGTGGAATATCTTCTGCTGCTTGTTCTTATGCTTCATGTTTATGAGAAATATATGAGACCAATTAAGAAAGCTTCAAAGTCGGTGGATGAACTTGTGAAAGGAAATTACCGGACCCGGATACATCATACTTCAGGAGGGAGTATTGGTGAACTGAGCAGCAAACTGAATATGCTGGCCCGGAATCTCAGTGAGTTTCAAATGCAGGAACAGATGCAGGAAGAGCAGCTGTCTACCGTTATTGACAATACACAAAGCGGACTTGTTCTGATTGATGAAAAAGGATACATCCATCTGGTCAATCGGAAGTTTTTATCTATGTTTGGCGGTACACCGAAGGATTATCGAAGTTTTTTATATTATGACGTGATGGAAAATGAAACGATTCACGAAACCGTTCAGCAGACATTTTTGTATGAACAAAATATTAAACACTCGTTTACACAGACAATTGATCTGGATAAAAAGTATATTGAAATAATCGGTGCACCGATATTTAATGAACGAAACATGCTGAAAGGTGCTGTCCTGCTCCTTTATGACATTACCCATCTGAAGAAACTGGAACTAATGCGGAAAGATTTCGTCGCCAATGTGTCCCACGAACTGAAAACGCCGATCACTTCGATTACCGGATTTGCTGAGACACTTCTGAACGGGGCGTTGAATGATAAAGAGACATTGCATAGATTCCTGACCATCATCTATGATGAAAGCTACCGACTGCAGGGGCTGATTGAGGATCTCCTGACATTATCCAAACTGGAAAAAGACGATTTCAGGCTGACCAGGACAACGGTGCATATGGATCAGCTGACGGGAGAAATTCTTCCAGTTCTTCATCAGCGTGCCGGACAAAAAGGAATTAGCCTGTCAACGGACGTGAAGGAAGATATAGCATTGCAGGCTGATGGAGAACGGATAAAACAGGTGATCATCAATTTACTGACAAATGCAATCAGTTATACTCCGGAGAATGGTGAGGTGAAGCTGTCCGTAACCGATGAGGAGGATCATGTGCACATTACCGTGTCGGATAATGGTATCGGCATCCATCCGGAGTATGTTCCACGAATATTTGAGCGTTTTTACCGTGTGGATAAGGCCCGTAGCCGGAATACAGGTGGAACAGGGCTCGGACTGGCTATTGTTAAACACATAGTGGAAGTGCATAATGGAAACATATCTGTTGAGAGTGAACCGGGTAAAGGTTCCGTTTTTCATGTGCTTCTTCCCAAACACGATGAAACATCCCTGTAATGGGGGTGTTTTTGTTATACTGTTCCGTATAAATTGTGTTGTTGAACCCGCTGCCCGAATACACTTCGCTTTCACCACTCCGGGTACAACTGCGACATCTGCTTAAGCTCCCTCTGGTCGCTTTCACAGTGTCTCCTTTGCCGCGGGCGAGTGGCAAGCCTCCTCGGGCAGAGCCCTGTGGGGTCTTGCCTATCTCGCACTTCCCGCAGGAGTCTACGTGTATTCGGGCTGCTCAGGGGTATCTATACTATTTTAATTTCATTCAAAATAACGTCGGAAAGAAGTTAAATAATGGTTAAAAGGGGGCGTGCAGAATTGGATATGAGCGATGCTGGCATCATCATTATTATTGCTATCGCCTACTTGCCGGTCATTTACAATATGCAGAAACGCATTCGCAGTCTGGAAGATGAGGTAAGCAGACTAAAAGACCGGAGATAATTTTTTCATTCGTGAGCAGATGATGATAAACTATAGATAGTATTCAGATGCTGATCGGAGGAAAGTGTCCATGTCAAACAAACTTGTACTGATCGACGGAAATAGTGTTATTTATCGGGCATTTTTTGCACTGCCACTGTTAAATAATGATAAAGGCGTTTATACAAATGCTGTATATGGCTTTACAAATATGCTTCTTAAAATTCTGGAGGATGAACAGCCGACCCATTTACTTGTCGCTTTTGACGCCGGGAAAACAACGTTCCGACATGAAACATATAAGGAATATAAAGGCGGACGACAGAAAACGCCACCGGAATTATCGGAACAAATTCCGCTGCTGAAGGAAGTGTTGGATGCGTTTCAGATTTCGCATTATCAGCTCAACTTATATGAAGCGGACGATATCATTGGTACCCTTTCAAGAAAAGCACAGGAGAAAGAATGGGAAGTGACGGTCATTTCCGGTGACAAGGACTTGCTCCAGCTAGTTTCAGAGCATGTGACCGTCAATCTGACGAAAAAGGGAATCAGTGATATTGAACCGTATACCCCATCTTTTATGAAAGAAAAAATGGAAATCACTCCAGAGCAGATTATCGATCTGAAAGCACTCATGGGAGATAATTCGGATAATATTCCAGGTGTTCCAGGTGTTGGTGAGAAAACAGCGACAAAACTTCTGAAACAGTTTGAAAAAGTGGAGAATGTGTACGACCAGCTGGATGAGGTTAGTGGCAAAAAATTAAAAGAAAAGCTGCAGGATCATAAAGACGAAGCATTTATGAGCAAACAACTTGTCACGATCGACCGAAATTCACCGATTGAGATAACAATCGATGATATCGTTTATGCCGGCTACCCGTTAGCTGACGTCAGCGCCATTTTTAAAGACCTGGGATTCCAGTCGCTATTAAGCCGGATTGACAATGAGTCAGCGGATGATAGTGAACAGGAACAGGCTGAACTGAGTGATATTGCGTACATGACAGCTGATGAAGTGACGAAGGACATGCTCACTGATGAAACGGCACTAGTAGTGGAAATGCTTGATGAGAATTACCATTATGGAAAAATAGAGGGTATTGGGCTTGTTAATAAGTCGAAAACTTATTTTATCCCGGCAGAAACAGCTGTCAATTCAAAAGTTTTCCAGTCATGGGCCGAGGATAGCAGCAAATCGAAAATTGTTTTTGACGCGAAGCAAACGCTGGTAGCCTTACTGAACCGGGGTATTCACATCAAAGGCATAACGTTTGATATGCTTTTGACATCCTACTTGCTCAATCCAGCCGAAAACAATCATGATATCCCGGCAATTGCCCATCGTTTAGGGCAGACCGATATATTATACGATGAAGAGGTGTACGGAAAGGGCGCCAAAATGGCCGTGCCCGACCAAGCTGCATTGAGTGAACATATAGCCAGGAAAACCAGCCTCCTTTTCCGATTGAAAGAGGAAATGGAAGAGAAGCTGAAGGCGAATGAACAATATGAGCTGCTGAAAGAGCTGGAATTGCCGCTTGCCCTCATTCTTGGGGAAATGGAACATACCGGTGTGCTCGTGGATACGGAACGCCTCAAGGAAATGGATAAGGATTTGAAACAGCGTCTACACGATCTGGAAAGTGAAATCCATGAGTTGGCAGGTGAAACGTTCAATCTCAACTCACCGAAACAGCTTGGTCCGATTTTGTTTGAGAAACTGGAGCTCCCGGTGATTAAGAAAACGAAAACTGGCTATTCCACCGCTGCCGATGTGTTGGAACAGCTGCAGAATGAACACGAAATTATTCCGAAACTGCTCTTGTACAGGCAGCTCAGTAAACTCCAGTCAACGTATCTAGCCGGTCTGTTAAAAGTGGTGGATAAGGATACCCATAAAATTCATACGCGATTTAACCAAGCCTTGACCCAGACAGGTCGATTGAGCTCTATTGAGCCTAATTTGCAGAACATCCCAATCCGGCTGGAGGAAGGACGCAAGATTCGTCAGGCTTTTGTCCCGTCTAAGCCAGGCTGGATGATGTTTGCAGCTGATTATTCACAGATTGAACTGCGTGTTTTGGCACACATTGCGAACGATGAAAAGCTGACAGAGGCGTTTACCAATGAATTGGATGTTCATACCCGGACGGCGATGGATGTATTCCATGTTGACAAGGAAGATGTGACGGATGGCATGCGTCGACAGGCAAAAGCGGTAAACTTCGGAATTGTGTATGGTATTAGTGACTTTGGATTATCCCAGAGCCTTGGCATTACGCGCAAGGAAGCAAAACAGTTCATTGACCGTTATTTTGAAAGCTACCCGGATATCAAGGCTTACATGGATGACATTGTTCAGGAGGCCAAACATCAAGGGTATGTAACGACACTAATGAAGCGAAGACGCTATTTGCCGGAAATCACAAGCCGAAATTTCAACCGGCGCTCGTTTGCCGAACGAACAGCTATGAATACACCAATCCAGGGAAGTGCCGCCGATATTATCAAAAAAGCAATGATAGATCTGAGCGAAAAACTAAAAGATGAAAATATGCAGGCACAAATTCTTCTGCAGGTACATGACGAACTGATTCTTGAAGCACCTAAGGAAGAAATAGAGCAACTGAAAGAAATCGTGCCGGCCGTCATGGAAAATACTGTTGACCTGAATGTTCCATTAAAGGTCGAGTATGAATATGGCGACAGCTGGTTTGATGCGAAATAAGGGGAAGATGACATGCCAGAGCTGCCAGAAGTAGAAACGATCAAAGAAACACTGAAACGATTGGTGATCAACAAGACTATTACAGATGTATCTGTCTATTGGCCGAATATTGTTAAACGGCCGGATGATGCTGAACAATTCAAGCACCGGCTGGCAGGACAGACGATCAGAGACATAGGCAGGAAGGGAAAATTTCTGCTGTTTCAGCTTGATGATGCTGTGCTCGTCTCCCATTTGCGGATGGAGGGGAAATACAGTGTCCATCCATCCAACGAACCTGTCAAAAAGCATACCCATGTTATTCTGGCTTTTAGCGATGGGGAGGAACTTCGCTACAATGATGTGCGCAAGTTCGGTACGATGCATGTATTTGATAAGGGTGAGGAACTAGTCCATAAGCCGCTAAATCAATTGGGTCCGGATCCATTTGATGCAGCCTTTACAGCAGAATACCTCTATCAGCGGCTGAAGAAAACAGAACGATCGATCAAAACTGTGCTTTTGGATCAAACAGTGGTTGCGGGTCTTGGCAATATTTATGTCGATGAAACATTATTCAAAGCGAATGTTCATCCTTTACGCAAGGCTTCGAGGCTAAAAAAGAGAGAAGTAAAAGCTATTTGGGAGGCGGCCATTGCAACACTGCGGGAGGCGGTTGAGATGGGTGGGACCACCATCCGGTCGTATGTTAATTCGCAGGGGGATATGGGGATGTTCCAGCAGGAGCTGTTTGTTTATGGCCGGGAGAGTGAACCTTGCAAAATGTGCGGCAAACCAATTGTCAAAATGAAAATCGGCGGGCGCGGGACACACGTCTGTGTTGCGTGCCAGGAAATGAAATGAGGTTGTAAAATGACACTGGTACTTGGACTTACCGGAAGCATTGCCAGCGGAAAAAGTACTGTTTCCCTAATGTTTGATGATTTCAATATCCCTGTCATTGACGCGGACAAGATTTCCAGGGAAGTCGTAATGCCCGGGGAAAAAGCATATGAGCAAATTGTTGATGTATTCGGTGAAGGTATACTACGGGAAGATTGCTCCATCGACAGGAAAAAGTTAGGAGCTATCGTTTTTGACAACGAAGAAAAACGCGGCACATTAAATAGTATTGTCCACCCGGCTGTCAGAAAAAAAATGATTGCCAGAAGAGATGCTTACGTTACATCTGGAACGAAAAGTGTGGTGCTGGACATTCCACTCTTATTTGAAAGCAAACTGACACACCTGGTCGATAAAACAATTGTTGTTTACGTGGATGAGGAAGTACAGCTGGAACGCCTGATGGAGCGGGATGGATACACAGAAAAAGAGGCCCGTCAGCGGATGAATGCACAAATTCCTGTGAAAGAAAAGGCTGCTCTTGCTGATGCTGTCATTGACAACAATGGGAGTAAACAGGAATCGTTCCGGCAGCTGGAATCCTTCTTACATGACTGGGGGATCCGATAACCTTGCGAAAAGTCCGAAAATATTTTTTCGGGCTTTTTTTGCTGCAATAAGTCACAATTTTATTTTTAATATGTTATAATAATTGTAGAATAAGATTAAAAGAGTATAACATATTGGGGGACCGCATATGAATAAAACCCGGATTGCAATTAATGGATTTGGCCGTATCGGACGAATGGTTTTCCGCCAGGCGGTAACGGATCATGAATTAGAGGTTGTGGCAATAAACGCAAACTACCCTCCTGAGACATTGGCCCATTTAATCAAATATGATAGTGTTCATGGTATTTTTAACGGAGAAGTGAAAGCGCTACACAACAGTCTTGAGATAGATGGAAAAGAAATTGCCATAGTAAGTTCACGCGAACCAGAAAAACTTCCATGGAAAGACTATGCTATTGATATTGTGATAGAAGCAACAGGAAAATTCAAGACAAAAGAAGAGGCTGGACGGCATATTCAGGCTGGTGCACGAAAAGTAGTTATTACGGCACCGGGAAAACAAATCGATAAAACGATTGTTATGGGTGTCAATGAACATTCTTATTCGCCTGAAGAAGACCATGTTATTTCCAATGCATCGTGCACGACCAACTGTCTAGCTCCGGTAGTTAAGGTACTGGACGATAATCTCACCATTGTAAACGGTCTAATGACGACGGTGCACTCGTTCACAAATGATCAGAAGAACCTTGACAACCCACACAAAGACTTGCGCCGGGCCCGCGGATGTACGCAATCCATCATTCCGACGTCTACAGGAGCAGCGAAAGCACTCGGGGAAGTATTGCCGCATTTGAATGGGAAGCTACATGGTATGGCATTAAGGGTTCCGACACCAAACGTTTCGCTTGTAGATTTAGTTATTGATGTGGAAGAGGCCGTTTCAGCAGAGATGGTTAATGACATGTTCAGGAACGCGTCAGAAAATGGGCTGAACGGAATTATCAAATACAGTGATGAACCGCTTGTTTCCATTGATTACACAACGACCGAACATTCTGCTATTATTGATGGCTTGTCAACAATGGTTATGGACGATCATAAGATTAAAATACTGGCCTGGTATGATAATGAATGGGGCTATTCCAAGCGTGTGACAGACTTAGCCAAACATGCCGGAAGCCATATCCGCCAAGAACACATGGAAGTTACCCGCTGACAATCCAGCTGGTTTATATATCATGAAAAAGATTGACTGCTTTCATCAGAATGTGTGTCAGTCTTTTTTTATGGCTCTTTTCGTAAACTTTATTGTTTTATTAGTGAGGACTAATATAAACTGCAACGTAGTGAAAATATTTGAACATTTATGTAGGGGCGAGTATAAGTTATAATAAGAGTATAGTTATGGAGGTGCATGATAGTCTATTCCAGATAAAATTATCAAGGAAATTGACATGTTGAGTGAGGCAGAAAGACAAAAGGTACTCGATAAAATGAAAGAAAAATATATGTCTAGGGATGTCATTTTACTAAGCGGAATTATTCCTGGTGGGATAATGAAGAGGATGTGTCGTTGTTGCTCCAGTTACCATCCAACAGCCCAGAAATCAGTTTGGCGTTGTTTTGGAGTACTGGAACGAAGCCGAGTTGTTAAAACCATCTGTGGCACGCACTTCAAAAATTATTTCGGTGCGTGGATCTGAATTAAAACGTCATATAGGTGTATTACATAAGCATGATCCTGAACGAGTAATTCATATGTGCAGGAATTTATTTTAGCAGTGTGATTTCTCTGTCCCATTCCATTAAAGGGTGCGATAATCAGGTAAGTATGTTCCATAATAGGGCCATTATGTTGAAGACTTGAATTCGAGATATTTCAAAGTCATGCCCCTTTTGGCTAGATGATGAATGACATAGAATTTTCATATAGAGGTAATGATATGGAAAAAATTACTTATAATAGGGAGGGGTAATTTGTGAATAATAATTTAGATGATATTTTACAAAATATTGATAATAAGAGAGAAGGTTTAGCCGAGTTCGAAATAGCACAAAAAATAAAAAAAGAATTTAATGGTGATCAAAATAATGATGCTTATTTATCTGAATTAAGTGGCTTGAGCATGTTCACGAACTTTTCGTTCAATTTCAAATGGTAAAAGAAGCAGAAACAATCAGTAAAAAGTTAAGTGAAATTGGACCAAAAGTCAAAGAAAATTTATCCGAAATTTCTCATTCAATGGAATTATCGGATCAAGAGATAAATGATTTTGTTAATTCTTTCTTAAGTGAGGACATTTCTAGAGATATAGCTATGATTTCATTTAGGTTTGTTCCAAAGAGAGATCAAGTCACACAACAAGTATTAGAGTTATCTAAAAATGCTCCTCTACAATTTATGATGCCAAAAGCACTCTTGGGTGAAGATGGAAGAACAGTTGCTGAAATAGGGAATTTAGAAGAAGATTTAGAAGGTAATGTAATTCACCAAATTTCACAAAATCTAAGTATTCAATCATTCTTCTTAAATCAAATACTCGATAAAATGAAAGTTCATCATAATTTAGATGCTGATACTTTATTAGAGATTTTGATGCAATCTCCTTTGTTTGATGAAGAAAAAAAGCAGATATTACAAAATGGCTTAGAAATGTACTTTAAAGAAAATTTTATTGCAGCTATTCATATATTAATCCCACAAATTGAAAATGCTTTTAGAAGAATGATCTATCTATCAGGAGGTGCAACTTTAAAACCTTCAAATAACCACGGGGGGTATAGGGTGAAGCTTTTTGGAGCACTTCTTAGTGATCCTATTATTGAACAGGTTTTTAGTGAAAATCATAAATTATATTTTAGAATTTTATTTAGTGATCAAAGGGGTTTAAATTTACGTAATAATATAAGTCATGGTTTGAGTAGTAGTAATACATTTAATAAAGCACATGTCAATTTATTAATACATGTTCTCTTTACTTTGTCTCTAGTCAGAGAGGTTGAATAGAGATTATGTAGTAAGCTTAATTAAAATTACCTTGAATTCAAATGTTCCGCAACGGGCGCGATTCTCTAATAAGAATTAGTGTCCAATGTTGAAGAAAAGAGCCATTTTGTTGTAGAAAGAGCATTGAACTACGAAAGCAGTTAAGTCTAAAAAAGGGGCGGATACAATTTATTCCTGATGTTTATACAATACTCATTGTTCTCTACGTTTCAGTTTTTATATTGGATAAACTGGTGTTTAAAGATACTCTTTTGCAATGGGCTGGCGGGAAAAGTTTTAATAATATGCAGGGTAAAGAATGGTATCGACTGCTTACAGGATCATTTTTCCATCAAAACATATTGCACCTATTAGGTAATGCCTATGGTATATATTTTGTTGGTGTTATTCTCGAGAATAAGATTGGGAGTTGGAACTTCCTTGCCATTTATTTAATCGGAAATATAGCCGCTTATATCGTTTACGCTATATTCTCAAATTACACAGAAGGCACTGGAGCGTCGCCAGGAATTTATGCACTCATTGCTTGTATAATTATCTTACATCTATATAATAAAGAATTTCTTAATTTACAATTTGGTAATTGGCCCGTGAATTACACATTTGCTTATTTATTATTAGGCAACTTTTATGGGATGGGCGCATTTATCGTACATATACTTGGTTTTAGCTTTGGTACAATTATTACGTTAATATTTTTATTTTTAAATGTAGTGATTTAGCATAATGATTTATTAATCCAGTTCCAGAATCGGGCGCTTTCCTTGAATAAAAACATCCTTCAGGATCGAGCCATTTAACGGTAAAATTGAAAGGTGATGTAGGCTTGACAGGTGATAATGCTGCAAAGCAAAAACGCCCCTGGTATTTAAGAAAAATTTGGGTGTATGTAATGATTCTATTGCTTTTCCCTATAGGTGCGATTAACGTTTTAGTGCATCGAAATTACTGGCAGCGTGAAGAACGAAGAGAATATATAGGTATACTGGTTATTCTCGGCTACTTATGGATACTGAACTTTTTACCCGATCGTTTTTCGTGGCCGGGTATTTCTATAGGATTAGTAGTCCTTTTAGTTATTGGTGCATTGCAGTTGGTAAGAAATTGATGCTTATATTTAGCATACAATCGGGCGCGAGAATTGCATAAGACTTGTGCCAATTTTGCTCCAGATGGCTTTTATCTTATTAGTTTTAAAGGGGTGTGTTTGGTGAAATTCGCTTGGATTGCTTGGTGGATTGTAAATACATTTTGGTTGGCCTTATTTGCAGCAGGATCGATTTTTTTAGCAAAAAGAGACATAGATGCGGCTGGTGCCATTCAAACTCCGGAGATCATTATGTTAAATATTTTGGTTTTAGCATTACCTTTTTTAATCCCTTTGCTCATTCAAATTGGTTGGTTAGTTGCAATGCTTGTTATAAAAAACAAAAGAAAGCAAAACGAACAGTACTCTTAAGCAATACCAGCTAATATCAAAATGGCTGTTCAGGAAACGGGCGCAAGAACTGAATAGAGCTTTGCGCCCATTTTTACTTTTCAAGGGACAAATTGTTGTTTGAAATAAGTGGAAGCCTCCTTTTCAAAATGTAAGAAGAATTTGACATTTTTGTCGCAAGTGATACAATGATGATTGTAAAATACTTTTGACATTTTTGATGAGGAGAAAAAATATGGATTGGATATTTTTAGCTTTGTTTTTCGGCATCTTAGGGATTAGTGCAATCTTGATTATCGCTACTCTTGTATCCTTACCACGATTGGGTGATGAGAGAAAAAATCTTATTAAAATGAAAGCCCAGTCCTACACGTTTGCAATTGTTATCGGATACGCTTTAGTTGAAATGGCTAGAAAAACTTATATAGTTTTCTGGGGTGATGTTCTTATGAAGGGATAAATCCGTTTACCTTTCTTGTAACAACTTCAATCGTATATTTAATCTCATTACTGTTTTTTAAAAAGAAATTCGGTGGTTAGAATGAAAAACCATATTAAAAAATTAAGAGGAACAGCTAAAATATCTCAAGAAGAACTGGCCAAACGCTGTAAGGTATCCAGACAAACAATAAATGCGATTGAAAACGATAAATATGACCCTACTTTACAATTAGCATTTAACATTGCCAATGTACTGGACACAACAGTAGATGAGTTATTTGTCAATAAATAAAAAGATCAGCAATCGGGCGCTTATCCCGAATAAAAATAAGCGCCCTACCCGGTTTTTCGTAATTACTCTATGATTTATTTTGTTATACATTTCGATTGTTGAATAAATGTTGTGTAAAAAGACTATACTAGAATCAAATTAATTGATTCATAGTATGGGAGCGTGAAATACATGTTGCTGTCGGAAGCATGGGGAAAGTACCAGTCTGATAAAAAAATTGAGGGTTATTCTCCTCTTACTTTGAAGATGTATGCCTTTCAGTGTGACCTTTTAAAGCGTTATTTCGGAAATATCAGAATGTGTGATATTACAACAGAAAATTTAAAACAATACCTGGGCGAAGCTGGAGGACATTTAAAACCATCCAGTTTGGGGCATCGAGTAAGATTTGTTAAGTCGTTGTTTAAATGGACACATGAGGAAGGTTTTATCTTAAAAAATCCGGCTGCCAAATTAAAAGAGCCTAAGTTAGGTAAGCGAATTCCAAAGTTCCTTTCCGAACATGAAATTGAACATCTCCGGGAGGGATGTCATACACCGATGGAGAATGCTTTGTTTGAATTTTTTTATTCAACTGGCTGCAGGATTGGAGAAGTTGCGAAGTTAAATCGAGATGATATTAATTTCACTGAAAACTCGGTGATTGTACATGGAAAAGGTGACAAAGAAAGGGAAGTTTATTTTAATATACGCTGTGCGATTTGGCTAAAAAGGTATTTAGACGAACGTGTCGATGATGAACACTGTTTATTTGTCACAGAACGTAAACCTATACGACGCATGAGTGTAGACACATTGAGATACATTGTTAAACGTATATCCAATCGTGCAGGAATCAAAAAAACGATTCACCCCCATCAATTACGTCACAGTTACGCTACACACATGGTAGACAATGGAGCCCCTCTTGAAGTAATCCAAAGCCTTCTTGGTCATGAAAAGAGTGAAACAACAAGAATTTACGCTCATCTTAGTGGAAAATTGAGGCATGATCTTTATAGCAAGTATTTTTGATATACATTTACATTACTTTGGAGAAAATTAAAAATCCCTTATTTGAACATTTATGTTGATGCAAATATAAGATATAATAAGATCATACCTTAATGGAGGTGAATGATATGTCTATGCCAGAGAAAATCATTCAGGAAATTGACATGTTGAGTGAGCATGACAGACAAAAAGTACTCAAAAAGATTAAGGAAAGGTATATGGCTAGGGACGTTATTTTGCTAGGTGAAAGTTACTCCTGGTGGGATAATGAGGAGGATGATATATATAATGAGCGGTAAAATGAAACAGGGTGATGTTTGGTTGGCAGATGTCCTTTTTAAAGGGACCCGTCAAACTAAACAGCGCCCTGTTATTATTGTTGGAAATGAACTGGCGTTAGATGTGGATGTCATTATTGCACCGGTTACCAGTCACAAACCAAGAAATCAATTTGATGTTGTTTTGGAATATTGGAAAGAAGCTGGGTTGTTAAAACCATCCGTAGCACGTACTTCAAAGATCACTTCTGTTCACGGTTCCGAATTAAAACGTCATATTGGTGAATTACATAACCATGATCTTGAACAAGTACTAAACATGTGTAAAAAATTATTTTAATAATGCAGTAATTGTTTTAATTCTGCAAACGGAGCCATATTGTTGAAGAATGACTTTATTTAACAATGTGTTGCCAATTTGATGGGAGTTCTTCGGTTTTTATGTGGTTAGATTTTGTGAGTTCCACTTTTGAACCGTTAATTTTAAAAGTCATTTTGTCCGCTCCAACTGAAATATGCGGACCAACTACAGGAATAACCTTAAGTGTTATTGAGAACCTAAAACCTCGGAAATGATTTCTTTCCGTATTCTTAACATAAACCATGTAAGGGTAAACAACTGGACTTTCATTAAGTATAGATGCGTATGTTTTATTTATCCTTTTTTGTATACGAGGAAGGAGCATAGAAATAACCATATCATGGTACAGTAGTGCCTGTGACGGTTCATCAGTATTTATATCTTTTGCCAAAGAATCAAAGGGTTGTATGGTCATTGAAATTCCAAGTGTTAAACAAATGGCAATAATGGTTTTTTTCATTTCGTCGTTCGTTCCTTTCACATGTTTTAAATTTAGGATTTCCCTCTCAGAAAAGTTTATGTGTGGAAGAATAATACTTCCGGAAACGGGCGCGCATAAGAAGAAGCCTCTGCCTTGCGAATATAGGTGGTGAAAAGTGTGAATGGTAAAGCCTTTGCTTTATTATTGATTGTTCTTGGAATTAACACTTTAAGGTATGGAACTTACCTTTTAGAAGGATCTACGAGTATATATAATTGGATACTTTTTGCTTTGAATTTGCTATCTTTGACCATAATCGTCATTTTAAAAACTAAAACAAAAGCAATTGATTCAAAGGATAATTAAGTCAAGCCAAGTTATCCGTTATCGGGCGCAATTCTATAATAAGTTTTATAAGCAGACTCTCAGTTGATTGGAGTGGAAGGCGGCGACTCCAGCGGGAATAGCATGAGCTGAAGACCCCGCAACGAAGCGTAGCGAAGTGAGGAGGCTGACGCCATGCCCGCGGGAAGCGTCCGCCTGAAACGGAAATTAACGGGTTGTGGACAAGAACAACTGAAAGACAGCACAATTAACCGCTGGTCCATATATCGAAGAGGTTGCTAGACACATCGATGAAAGATTTGATGAAGTAAAAGATATTTTTCAAAGCCCATTTAAACGCATACTAATAAAAACAATAAGGAGCGATTATGCTCCTTTTTCCTTCGTTCTCCAAATAACCTCCTTAATAGATTTCTCCAATTAACGAAAGAATTATAATTACAAAGTACGACCAACTGTTCATTATTGTATAACTTCGGAAATTGTTCAGCAGGGTTTTACTCTTTGGAGTGGCGCAAAAAGCAACAGTCATTTAGAAAACAGTTCTTTTTTGATGAACGCCACCTGGAAACGCATTTCATTAATTTTATTTACTTCAGTGGTGAAAATCGTGTTACAATATAGAAACATAGTCTATGATTAAATTAGCCATTAAAAGATATATACTCATAACAGAGCGGGTGAGGAAAGTGCCGTTACGTCAAACAATCGCCAGGTATTTCAGTGATCATGCGGAAACAAATGATTCACATACGGATCCCTTGCTTCAGACACACTATTACAAAATAACTGCTGATAAAGGAGTAACTATTCTGGAAAGTCTATTTCGGAATGATCCGTTGTATGATATTCATGCTTCCTCCAGCGATCGCGGTGAAATTAGCGCAACGATTACTGAACGTAAAAAGGCATTTATTGTAGCAACTGTGACTATGGTCAAGCCGCTTCAGACAGCCATCGACTTTTCGGTTACAACCGAGTCATTCCTACGATTTGATCTCGGCTTCAGCCATAAAGTGATTCAGCGGTTATACGCCCATACGGATAAAGAACTGCCGCTTGTAAAAAACATAGAGCAACAGCCTGCTCACAGATGATTGGAGTAAAACAACATGCGATGCTCAAATTGCCAGAATAAAAGTACAAAAGTGTTGGATTCACGACCGATTGAGGAAGGGCGTTCCATCCGACGGCGCAGGGAGTGTGAACAGTGCGGTTTCCGGTTCACGACGTTTGAGCGGATTGAAGAAGTTCCGCTGATTGTCGTTAAAAAAGATGGCACCAGACAGGAGTACAGTCGCGAAAAATTGATACGCGGACTCATCAAAGCATGTGAAAAACGACCGGTCCCGCTGGAATCCATTGAAGAGGTTGCACTTGAAGTTGAAAAAGCCTTGCGTAACGAAGGTGTATCGGAAGTGGAAAGCAATCAAATAGGTGAAATGGTGATGGAACAGCTGTCAACAATTGATGAGGTGGCATATGTTCGCTTTGCTTCTGTTTACAGGCAGTTTAAGGATATCTCTGTGTTTTTGGATGAGTTAAAAGATTTGATAAAGACGGATAAAGAACAAAACGATTAAGTTATAAAGAAATATTTGTTTACAATAGGGAAAGGGTTTGTGCACCATGCGTGACATTGGGAAAATTTTACCGATTGACGGCTATCGAGTACTGCTGGAAAAAGATTTGCCGGCGGATTTTGCACATGCACTGACACATTTGTACCAGCCGCTCATCGGCATACAGGCAATTTCCTTGTACATGACACTACTGCATGAAATCGAGCTGCAGCAAGATTCGGCCGTACAGACACACCACACATTAATGAATTACATGGATTTGCCGCTCGATGATCTTTACCGGACCAGACGGAAATTGGAAGGCATCGGTTTATTAAAAACCTTCCAGGAGCAGGCGAATGAATACAACATTTATACGTATGAATTACACCCGCCTTTTGCCCCGTCACAGTTTTTTATGGATGAAATGCTTGCACAGCTCTTGTATCATCATATCGGAAAGGTGAAATTTGCAATGCTGAAGGATCATTTCGCCAAACCACATCGAGGCAATCAAGGTGTAAATATTACGGCTTCTTTTGGAGATGTTTTTCAAACCGTGTTGCCGGATGAAGGGACACTGGAGAAACCCGCGGCAGAATCTCGTAATTTGCATGAAAGAAAACCAGAACAGTCAACGGAACCTGATTTCAGTTGGATGGAACGGGTACTAAAGCAGCGAATGATCCCTGCAGAACAAGTGCTGACACAAGCCAACAGGCAGTTGATTGCACAGATGATGACACTGTATGATATGCCGGAATATGAGGTTGAAAAAGCCGTGCTATGGGCACTGACAGAGGAAAACGCACTAAATCAAAATGAATTTAAAGAAGCGTGTCATGACCTTTTCCAGAATAATCACCAGGCCGCTGTCAGGCTGACGGAAAAACAGCCGGACACAACGGAAGAAACAATAACGCACAACCCAACGACAAAAGAGGAACAGCTGATTGCAGAACTGGAAAGGATATCACCGAAGCAGCTGTTGGAAGACTTATCCAATGGCGGTCAGGCGTCCAGCCAGGATTTGAAGGTAATCCGGGAAGTGATGACAACGCAAGGCCTGCCTTCACCGGTCATGAATGTGCTGATTCACTATGTTTTGCTTCAGTCCAACATGAAGCTGTCCAAAGCCTATATGGAGACGATTGCAAGTCACTGGTCGCGTGCTAACCTGCAGACGGCAAGGGAAGCCATGCGCTTTGCCAAAAACGAAAAGGCACACTATCAACAGCGCAAAAACAAGAAAAAATCCAGCCAAAAAACGGCTTCAAAAGAAGTTGTCCCCGAGTGGTTCACGGAAAGAAAAAAGAAACAGCGTGACACTAATCCTGCTCCCAAACAGCAGCAAGGCATATCAGACGAAGAATGGCACGAAACGGAACAGCTGCTGAAAAAGTTCTCCGGGAAGAAGAATAGTCAATCGTAAGGATGATTTACATGAAGCCGGTACAATCGGAACTGAAAAAATGGATGCAAAAAAACAAAAACTTCAAAGAAAATTATTTGCGTGTTCGGGAAGAAGTACTGAATGATCCGGAAATACAGGCATTCCTGTCACGAAATCCGCAGCTGTCCCAGCAGGAAGTGGACAAGAACCTGATTAAACTTCATGAATATAAGACACAATCCAAGCAGTGTGACAAGTGTGCATCATTCGGACAGTGTATCAACATGCTGCAAGGTTACTCCCCTGTTCTTCAGACTGAAAATGGCGAAATTCATCTGGTTTACGAGAAATGTCATAACAGGATTGATGTGGAAAAACAGCGGGAACAGCAGAGTCTTATTCAAAGTTTATATATGCCGAAAGAAATACTGGATGCAACGATAGCCGACATTGACCATGATAGTGAACGAGGAGAAGGTATTCGGCAGCTACTTCTTTTCCTGAATAATGCTAGCAACGAATTGCCTGCAAAAGGTATTTATTTCCACGGTCCATTCGGTGTCGGCAAGACTTATCTAATCGGTGCACTAGCCAATGCACTGAAAGAGTACAATAAATCATCGATGCTAATTTACATGCCTGAATTTGTCCGGGAAATGAAGAGCTCCATTAAAGATGATTCGATTAATGAAAAAATCAATTACTTTAAAAACACCGATGTGCTCATGCTTGATGATATCGGTGCGGAAACCCAGTCCGCCTGGTTCCGGGACGAAATACTTGGATCCATTCTGCAGTATCGGATGATGGAAAATATGCCAGTGTTCTTCACGTCCAACTACAGTCTGGAACAGTTGGAGCAGCAAATGGCCTCCACTAGCCGGGGCGGCAATGAAACAGTGAAAGCTGGCCGTATCATCGAGCGAATCAAACAGGTTAGTAAAGAAGTTGGTCTGGGTGGTGAAAACCGCCGGGATGGCCAGTAATTCTCATGAGAAACCACGGTCGGTCCGAAGGGTGTTTGTCTGGTTCAAGAAACTGGATAGACACCTTTTTTTGCAACAGGCACTAGCATCGTGCATCTCCCTATCTTACTGAGCCTGGACAAAGATAGTTACTAGTTTTTATGGAGTATACATGTTTCGGTATGGATGTCCATATAATGTAACAGTTTGGTCTTGGGTGAGGGTGATGTATTTGCTTGAAGTGTATTTCGAATCGGATAAAGAGGCAATACGTTTTTGTGAGTATTTATTTCAAATTAACAAAAAGCTTGAGCTGCACTGGAAAAACAATAAAGAATGGGGGAATCATTTACAGCTGGATTATCAGGTGCCCGGCAACGATCTAATGGAGACAATCGCCGAGGCAATGGTCGGTGTATTTGTTTCACATCGGCTAACGGATATGCTGGATGCTATTATTAAAGATTATTATTATTATTCGAATCCTGATGAAGTTGAACGCATTATGGATTTGTCCTATCGTATCGTCACGGGTGATGTGGATGATAGTCAGATTATAAGAAACAATAAGGATCCATGCCGTCTTCTTTACTCGCTTTTCTCCGCCAATATTAAACATTCCGGAGCGGTTCATTTTGATTCCATTGTCAACTTTCAGTCAAAAGTGTTTAAGGATCAGCTTGCTCACTATGTTGGACTGGCCATTGACGAATTCAAACTGGAAGAGGATCACCAAGCGTTTATTGACATGCTGCGCAACCATATCGGACAACGCAAATCCATGTTTCATACGGTTCACGTTCTCCAGGGCGAGCCGTTTTCTTTTTACAGACCGGATGGGAAACGCTTTTCCAGAATTGAACTGCGGAGGCTGATGCAAGAGGAACCGCTTTATATGGTTGGACTTGACGAGGATGAGTGGAATCTTGCACCACTGATTGCCATGTGTCCGGAAACCATCTATATTTACGGAGACAGCCCGTCAGATGCAAAAACACTGACCGTCATCAACGTCTTTCAGGAGCGCGTGACATTCGAACCAAAGAAGCGATTTCCATTTCCATATCAACTGACACATAAATGAAAAAAGGACTTGATTTTATGTGGAACGGGAGCTATAATAAAACAAATATCATTTTAAGCTAGTTAAAAGTAACGATAAGGACATGATTATTTGCCCCGGCAGCAAAGAGAAGGAAGTCATTGGCTGAAAGCTTCCACTGATCGGACAAATGATTACCCCCTTTGAACTCTGCTGTTGAACCGAGGAAGTAAACAGCAGCGCCTCATCAGCGTTAACGATCGATGAGCCGCAATTTTTTGCGGGAAATAGGGTGGAACCACGTGACCAGCGCTCGTCCCTTTGCTTTAAGCAGAGGGATGAGCGCTTTTATTATTGTAGGAAATAGCGAAACTAGGAATCATGGAAGGAGCAGTGGACGATGGAACAATTAACGATCACATTTCCAGACGGAGCAGAGAAACAGTTTCCTGCAGGGACTACAGGGGAGGACATTGCGGCCTCTATCTCCCCGGGGCTGAAAAAACAGGCACTTGCCGTTAAACTAGACGGGGAATTGGTGGATCTCCGCCGGGAACTCCCACATGACGGCACAATTGAAATTGTCACTTATAAGGACGATGCAGGTGTTGACATTATGCGCCATTCAACCGCACATCTACTCGCACAAGCGGTCACTAGGCTGTATGGCGATGTCAACTTTGGTGTCGGACCGGTAATTGAAGAAGGGTTCTATTACGATATGGACCTGGAACATTCCATCACACCGGAAGACTTACCAAAAATTGAAAAAGAAATGAAAAAGATTGTTGACGAGAATTTGGAGATAGAACGTGTGGAAGTTTCCCGTAATGCGGCAAGGGAAATGTTCCGGGAAATTGGTGATGATCTGAAACTGGAATTGATTGATGCTATTCCGGAAGATGAGCAAGTAACCATTTACAGGCAAGGGGAATTTTTTGACCTATGCCGTGGGGTTCACGTCCCATCAACAAGCAAGATCAAAGCATTTAAACTGCTGAGTGTATCTGGAGCCTATTGGCGCGGAGACAGCAATAATAAGCAGCTGCAGCGTGTATATGGCACAGCGTTTGAAAAGCAAGGACAGCTTGATGAACATTTAAAGATTCTTGAAGAACGGAAAGAACGTGATCATCGTAAACTTGGGAAAGAATTGGAGATCTTTAACGTTTCGCAAAAGGTTGGACAAGGACTGCCACTCTGGCTGCCAAAAGGTGCGACCATCCGCCGTAACATTGAGCGTTACATTGTCGATCTGGAAGAACGCCTTGGCTATGATCATGTGTATACACCAGTACTTGGCAGTGTTGAACTTTACAAAACAAGCGGACATTGGGACCACTATCAAGACGACATGTTCCCTGCAATGGAAATGGACAACGAAGACCTAGTCCTGCGCCCGATGAACTGTCCGCACCATATGATGGTGTACAAAAACCAGCTGTGGAGCTACCGCAATCTCCCAGTACGCATCGCGGAACTTGGCACGATGCACCGTTATGAAATGTCCGGTGCTTTGGCAGGACTGCAGCGGGTTCGCGCAATGACGCTGAATGATGCACATATCTTTGCCCGTCCGGACCAGCTTAAGGATGAATTTGTCCGAGTGGTCGAACTTGTTCAGAAAGTATACAAAGATTTCGGGATTGACGATTACTACTTCCGGCTTTCCTATCGTGATCCGGATGACAAGGCAAAATATATTGACAACGATGAAATGTGGGAAAAAGCACAGGCCATGCTGAAAGAAACGATGGAAGAAATGAATGTCGAATACATTGAAGCGGAAGGAGAAGCTGCCTTTTATGGTCCAAAACTTGATGTGCAGGTGAAAACAGCTTTAGGCAAGGACGAAACATTGTCGACTGTACAGCTTGATTACCAGCTGCCGGAACGATTCGATTTGACTTATATTGGCGAAGATGGCAATCAGCATCGTCCGGTTGTGATCCACCGCGGTGTTGTTTCCACCATGGAACGGTTTGTTGCTTTTCTGATTGAAGAATATAAAGGGGCATTTCCGACTTGGCTGGCACCAGTTCAGGTAAAAGTAATTCCTGTCGCACCGAAGGCTCATCTGGATTACGCCACGAAAGTTGCTGATAAATTACGGTATCAGGGTGTTCGCGTGGAGGTTGATGAACGAGATGAGAAAATTGGCTATAAGATAAGGGAAGCACAGACACAAAAAGTTCCATTTGCCTTAGTGCTTGGAGATAACGAAATCGAAAATGATGCTGTGAATGTCCGCCGTTATGGGGAAAATGATTCACAGACACTGGCCTACGAAGACTTTGAAACAATGATTAAAGAAGAAATAGATCAAAAGGTATTGCGGAAAAAACAATAAGATATCATCGGAATGCTGTGATGTTTCTGGGCTTTTCATTCTGCAGGAACCATGATACACTGACATTGGACGTATTAGCGATAGCAGGTGACGGTTGACAGAATATCCGATCAATGCTATTCTATAAAAGCTAAAATGAAATGATCTGAGACAAGAAGAAGCACCCGCTTCTCACCTGATCGACGCTGGTTTAGCAGTCGGCTGGTTCCGTACTTTTCAGCAAACGATGGAAGACGTGTGGGTGCATAGTATGCCCGCACGTTTTTGTTTGATAAAAATGGACACTTGTCAATGACGGATCAATAACATAAATAAAAAATGGAGGTGGCTGGCAATTAGCAAAGAGATGAACGTCAATGAAAAAATTCGTGCCCGCGAGGTGCGGCTGATCGATTCGAACGGCGATCAGCTGGGAGTGAAGTCACGTAACGAAGCGCTTGACATTGCCCAAACACGGGACCTTGATTTGGTTATGGTGGCACCGAACGCGAAACCACCAGTATGCCGGATCATGAATTACGGGAAATACCGTTTTGAACAGCAGAAGAAAGAAAAAGAAGCACGCAAAAAGCAAAAAGTTATCAATGTTAAAGAAGTACGTTTCACTCCCGGGATTGGCGAACATGATTTCAACACCAAATTAAAGAATGCAAGAAAATTCCTCTCCAATGGGGATAAAGTGAAGGCATCAGTACGTTTCCGTGGGCGTGCAATCACGCACAAAGACCTTGGCCGCGAAGTACTGGACCGGATGGCAGAGGAAACAAACGATGTTGCAACGGTTGAATCCAAGCCGAAGATGGAAGGCCGCAATATGTTTATGATGCTTGCACCAATTAAAGAAAAATAAGCTTTTAACTGTACAAGGAGGATACCAGTATGCCAAAAATGAAATCTCATAAAGGCTCACAGAAACGTTTCAGCAAAACAGGCACGGGCAAATTCAAACGCGGGCATGCATACACAAGCCACATGTTTGCGAATAAATCACAGAAACAAAAGCGTAAACTGCGTAAAACAACCACTGTTTCGAAAAGTGATTTCAGACGCATCAAAACAGTGCTTCCGTATTAATTAGTATATGACCGATTAATGTATAAAAACGACTATAAAAACATCTATTCAATCGTATTCAGGAGGGATTTACCATGCCACGTGTAAAAGGTGGAACAGTAACACGCCAGCGCCGTAAACGCGTATTAAAACTGGCAAAAGGGTATTATGGTTCGAAACGGACGCTATTTAAAACAGCCAAACAGCAAGTGATGAAATCCGGTCAGTATGCTTATCGTGACCGCAGACAGAAAAAACGTGATTTCCGCAAGCTTTGGATTGCACGTATCAATGCTGCAGCACGTATGAACGACATTTCATACAGCAGAATGATGCACGGTCTCAAACAGGCTGGTGTCGAAGTGAACCGCAAAATGCTGTCAGATCTTGCAGTTAATGATGAAAAAGCTTTCGCACAGCTCGCTGACAAAGCAAAAACTGCATTAAAATAACGTTCTGATTTACGTGTTTCATAATGTAGAAGAGAGTGGCCAAATCCTTTGAATGGGTTTGGCCCTTTTTTACTTGGAAGGGGATTTCCAGTATGGATGTTGCAAATCTGGTTTTGTTTTATTTGATAGGGATCAATGCCATCACGTTTATGTTAATGGCGCTCGACAAACATAAGGCGAAAAAACATGTTTACCGCATACCGGAACGGACTATCTGGACGCTGGCCATTTTAGGCGGTGCGGTCGGTGTCTTTCTTGGAATGAGGCAATTTCGTCATAAAACGAAACACCGCTCGTTTACGATCGGTGTGCCAATACTGATTCTGCTGCAGGCAGCTATTTTCCTCCGCTTTCTTTTCTCACGCATTAACGGGCTGTAAAACCCCCCGCCTTTAAAGTGGAAAAGCCAAAAACGGAAGGTGGGGGATAAACAGCCCGGCCGATAATAACGCGACGTCCTCGAAAAAGAAAAGCTTTTTTTCTCACGAAGAGGCTGTGCTGTCGCAGCTTTCCTTGTCCTGTCGCAACGCTTGCACTAGCACGTCCTGTGCATCGTAAATTCCTGATTCGTTCTACTAACAATCAGTGGGAGATAAAAAAATCTCACTGATTGAAGTTTCACTTCATGTCATAAAGGCTCGTCTCTTGTCATATAGATGTACCAATTGGATGAAATAAGGAGTGATGAAGGAGGGAAGAGATGGAGCTGTTGGGCAATTACCTGTTGGCATTTATTGAAACTGGCGGTCTGTTTGCACCGGTCTTATTCATTAGTTTTCATTTACTAAGGCCGCTTTTTTTCCTCCCGGTCGTGTTTATATGTATTTCGGGTGGTGTCCTCTTTGGAGCTGCAGCGGGTACTTTATATTCGGTTATCGGGATAACGTTGTCCAGTATGATGTTTTACGGCTTAATCAACTGGATGCCGAAAACATTTGCCAAACTGATACGGCTAAAGCAGCGGTTAATCGGCAATAATGCTGCGTTTACTGCATCCCAAATAGCTGTACTGCGACTCGTGCCATTTATCCATTTTCATCTGCTGTCATTGTGTCTGATTGAGATTTCTGCTAACTTCAGAGACTACACAAAATCATCATTGCTTACCAATATACCACTTGCATTTATTTACACCTCTGTCGGCCAATGGATTTCACGTTTGTCCCCGCTGTACATCCTCTTATTCTTGCTTGCCCTGCTGCCGTTTATCTATCTCTTGCGCAGAAAAGAAATGATTATAAAATGGGATGAATTTTTCCAGGTCAGTACATGATGGCCACATGCACATCCGGGCGCACGGGTGTGCATGGTTTTTTGGTAGACAAGGAGGTATAAATATTTTCTTACTGTATAAGTGCAACTAGGGCGCGCGCCTTCTACCGATCCGGAAATACTTGGATGCTTGTCGTGTTGCAAGTTTATTCAGCGGAACTGCACTCCTCGCAGGTCTTGGTCCTGAGAAAGCTTCTCTCGGACTTTTCGGCTGTATTCGGTTGGGCTTTTGACCTTGAGAAGCTCTCTCCTGGACTTTTGGTGACGCAAAAAGCAACAGTCTTTTAGGAATCTCTTTAGCGATAAGCCAAGTTTTCTAATTGCATGATTTTGTTTTCTGTTTCTTCCCACACTGTTTTCACCTGAACGTGTTACAATGAAGGAAAAGGGAAATGGGGGGCTTTCCATGGAATGGTCATCATTATACGTGATGCAAAAGCAACTGGATGATTATATTGAAACGCATCATCAATTGGTGAATGAGGACTTATTTGAAAAAAAATACCTTGCTCTGCTGACGGAATTAGGCGAACTGGCAAATGAGACAAGATGCTTTAAGTTCTGGAGCACTAAACCAAGGAATAAACAATCGGTCATTTTGGAAGAATACGTTGATGGTATTCATTTCATTCTTTCACTAGGTATGGAAAAAGGATACCGGAGTGCACCTGATCCAGTAAATGCTGCGGCACCGGATGAGTCTGGCCAATTTATTCGGGTTTACGACACATGTGCTAACTTTTATCATCATCCATCTGAACAGCTTTACAAAGAATTGCTTGGGCAGTATGTGAAACTTGGGGAGCTGCTCGGATTTGACGAACAAGCCGTCATTGATGCATACCGAGAGAAAAATGAAATTAATTATGAGCGGCAGGATCAGGGATACTAATGTGAAAATAGTTTGTCATTATGGCTGAAAACGTTATAATGAAGAAAAAGGAGGCAATTACATATGGCAAAGTTAGATGAAACAAATACGATGCTAAAAGACTTGACCGATGCAAGAGGAATCCCGGGAAATGAAAAGGAACCAAGGGAGGTCATGGAAAAATATATTTCCCCGTATGCTGATGATGTGTATACGGACAACCTTGGCAGTCTGATAGCGAAGAAGTCCGGGGATGTGGATGGACCGAAAATCATGGTTGCCGGCCATCTGGATGAAGTAGGTTTTATGGTAACCAGAATCGACGATAACGGTTTTATTTATTTCCAGACAGTTGGAGGCTGGTGGGAGCAGGTGATGCTTGCTCAGCGTGTTACCATTATGACCGCTAAAGGAGACATAACAGGCCTGATTGGTTCCAAACCGCCACATGTGCTGTCCAGCGAGGAACGCAAAAAGCCTGTGAAAATAAAGGATATGTTTATCGATATCGGTGCAGCTGACAGAGAGGAAGCACAAGAATTCGGGGTACGCCCAGGTGACTCGATTGTCCCTTATTTTGAATTCACCCAAATGAAAAATGAAAAAATGCTAATGGCAAAAGCCTGGGATAATCGGATTGGCTGTGCGATAGCCATTGAAGTACTGAAACAGCTGAAAGAGGAGAAACATCCAAATACAGTATACGGTGTCGGCACAATTCAGGAAGAAGTTGGACTGCGCGGTGCACGCACTTCTGCCCATGCTATTAAGCCGGATATTGGTTTTGGTGTCGATGTTGGTATTGCTGGGGATATGCCCGGTGTTTCGGACAAGGAAGCCGACAGCAAGCTTGGTAAAGGGCCACAGATCATCATTTATGATGCATCGATGGTACCAAGTATGGGAGTCCGTGACTTGGTGGTTGATACCGCCGATGAGAAAAATATTCCGTACCAGTTCGCATCCATGGCCGGCGGTGGCACAGATTCCGGGTCCATCCATTTGACAGCGGATGGGGTGCCATCATTGTCCATTACGATTGCAACTCGTTATATTCACTCTCATGCTGCTATTTTGCACCGTGATGATTTTGAAAATGCCGTAAAACTGATTGTGGAGACCATCAAAAAGCTGGATAGTGACAAAGTGAAAGAAATCAAACTGGGCTAAAAGTTTTTTCCAAAAATAAAAAACGGCACTCCGATTGTAACTTGGGGTGCCGTTTTTGCATTTTAAAACTTGCTGTCATGCTAAATAGGTGTTCATGACTTTATTAACGTAGTGCTTTGTTTCGTTATTCTAAAATACCGTAGAAAAATGAGGGAGATGCTTTCTCATAATGGATATACGCAGTTCAGGCAACGTCGACAAGTATCAGGGCATCCCGCCAGTTTATACCGATACAGCTGAAAGGACAACCATTTTTACAGAATTGGCTGCAAAAAAGGCGAATGTGCTGACATCCGCCTTACGCATCATTTGCCTGTTTGACGCCCTGTTCGAGTGATTCAATCATTTCCTGCTTGTCTTGTTCGTCTGACTGTTTCCAAATTAGTTCAAACAGTACGCCAAGACCTGGTAGCATTTTTTCTTCGCCTGCCTGAATCGCATCGACAATCGTTGCCTCCAATTGCTCCTGATCATTGGAAGCGATGTTGGATAAAATCGCTTTCCGTAAATTAAGATCCATGATACCACCTCTTCTGATTGTTGAAACTAAGGATAGTTTGACCTGTGAACCCTAAAATATGTATGATAAGAAAGAAAAACAATTCGTGTGGGGATGAGTATGGTTATAACGTCATTGCAAAATGAACAGGTGAAAAAATGGAATAAATTGCACAAACGAAAAGGACGCATGCAGGCAGGTATGTTTCTTGTGGAAGGATTCCATTTAGTGGAAGAGGCCTACCAAAGCGGGTGGGAGATTGCCGAGATTATTGTACAGGAAGAAATGGACCGTCCTGACTGGTGTAAGCACCTGCCAGTTGTTATGGTCAGCAGGAAAGTGCTGCAGCATATTACACAGACAGAAACCCCGCAAGGCATCGCAGCAACTGTGTACATGAAAGAGCCAGAGGAGATAACTGGCAATACGGTGCTTCTAATGGATGCCATCCAAGATCCGGGCAATGTCGGCACGATTATTCGAACAGCGGATGCCGCTGGTTTTGCTGGCGTCGTACTTGGGGAAGACACGGCTGATTTGTTTAATGACAAAGTAATCCGATCAACTCAAGGGTCATTGTTTCATTTGCCAATTGTACAGGCTGATTTAAAAGAAAAAGTTCCTGCAATGCAGCAGGAAGGATTCACTGTTTGGGCTGCTGCACTCCGGAATGCCTCCTCCTTTGAAAAACTGGACGTCAGTCAGCGAACGGCGTTAATCGTTGGAAACGAAGGAGCAGGGATCAGGGAAGACATTATCGAATTGGCTGATCAATCGGTCACTATCCCTGTCCGCGGACAAGCAGAATCGCTGAATGTCAGTGTCGCAGCCGGTATTTTAATGTATTATATTCACGGTTAAAGGCTTGCATATTTCGGCAAAACTATTTATAATAAAAGAAATTTGATGGAAAATGAATTTTAAAGGCGTTGAAAGAGACGTGCTGTAAAGGATTGCAGCAGCTAAAGGGAAGAGGTGTCACGGACTGAAAGCATCTCACTGCGGCATTTATGGCAACTTCACTCTGGAGCCGGCACTTGGACCTTATGCTTAAGTAAAGGTGCACCGGATTAACGATCCGTTAACAACGAGAGCTGGACACAGGACAATTGTGTCAACAAGGGTGGTACCGCGATATCATAGCCTCGTCCCTTTGATGGGATGGGGCTTTTTATATTGACCGAAACTGCCGAACAACCGTATAAGGAGGTATAGTGATGAAAGAACAATTAGAAGCAATCCGCCGGGAAGCACTTGATAAAATAGATGGAGCAGCTGATTTAAAGGCACTTCAGGACATCAAAGTGACTTATTTGGGTAAGAAAGGGTCACTTACAAGTGTACTGCGGGGAATGGGCAGCCTTTCCAAAGAAGAAAGACCTGCAGTAGGAGAGATGGCCAACAATGTTCGCGAGGCTATCACAAATGAAATTGCGAAAAAGACGGACGAACTTGAAAAAGCCGCATTGGAGGAAAAACTGGAAAAAGAGGCGATAGACGTCACATTGCCGGGCCGTCCGATTCACGTTGGCGGACCACATCTTCTGACAAGCATTATCGAGGAAATAGAGGACTTATTTATTGGCATGGGTTTTGAAGTGCGGGAAGGTCCGGAAGTGGAAACGGATTACTACAACTTTGAAGCGCTGAATCTTCCTAAAGGACATCCGGCACGTGACATGCAGGATACATTTTACTTAACAAATGAGCTGCTGCTAAGAACACATACATCACCTGTACAGGCAAGAACCATGCAGCAATATGGCGGGTCCCGCTCAGTCAAAATGATTTGCCCGGGAAAGGTTTACCGCCGGGATACAGACGATGCGACCCATTCCCATCAGTTCACACAGATTGAAGGGCTCTATGTTGACAAGCATGTCCGGATGAGTGATTTGAAAGGGGTTCTTGACAAATTCGCCAAAAGCATGTTTGGTGATGACCGCAAGATCCGTTTACGCCCAAGCTTTTTCCCTTTTACAGAGCCATCGGTGGAAATGGATATCTCCTGTAAGGTATGCCATGGTGGTGGTTGTTCGGTCTGTAAGCACTCCGGTTGGATTGAAATCCTTGGCGCTGGGATGGTACACCCGAATGTTCTGGAAATGGCTGGATATGATCCGGAAATTTATACTGGTTTTGCATTCGGGATGGGGCCGGAACGTATCGCAATGCTGAAATATGGAATTGATGATATTCGGAACTTCTATACAAATGACAAACGCTTTCTTACTCAATATCATCATGTAAAAGGAGGTACATTATAGTGCTTGTATCGATAAATTGGCTGAACAATTATGTTGATACTGGTTCGATTTCCCCTGAAGAATTAGCGGAATTAATTACGAAAACCGGTATCGAAGTGGATGGAATTGACCATATCGCCGAACAAAGCAGCAATGTTGTTATCGGCCATGTTGACGCGTGTGACCAGCACCCGAATGCGGATAAGCTGAATCTTTGCCAGGTCGATGTTGGTGATGAAAAATTGCAGATTATATGCGGGGCACCGAACGTCAGACAAGGACAAAAGGTGGCAGTTGCCAAACCAGGTGCTGTGTTACCGGGCAATATGAAAATAAAAAAAGCAAAACTGCGCGGAGTCGAATCAAACGGCATGATTTGCTCGCTGCAGGAACTTGGCATCGCGGAAAAATACGTACCGAAAGATGTTGCAGACGGCATTTTCGTTTTCCCTGACGATACGGCCGTTGGTGCGGATGTTCAGCGCCTTCTGAATTTGGATGATGCGGTGCTGGAATTTGACTTAACGCCAAACCGTTCGGATGCTTTAAGCATGCTCGGTGTTGCATATGAAACGTCAGCGATTCTGGATAAAGAGCTGACAATGCCGGATGAAGGTGTGCAACCTGACAGCGAGCTTGCGTCAGACTATATTTCTGTTGATGTAGAGGCAACGGATTTGAATCCATATTACGGGGCATTTATCGTAAAGGATATTGAGGTAAAACCATCCCCGCTATGGATGCGCAATGCCCTGATGGCCGCCGGAATTAGGCCAATAAATAATGTGGTCGATATTACCAACTATGTGCTGCTGGAGTATGGTCAGCCGCTGCATGCATTTGACTATGACCGTTTTGGTTCCAGCAACGTTGTCGTCCGGCGTGCCGGTGATGATGAACGCATGACGACACTGGACGGGGAGGAAAGAGTCTTGTCCGGTGATAACCTTGTTATTACAAACGGAGAAGAGCCTGTTGCACTTGCCGGTGTCATGGGCGGTTCGAATACCGAAGTAAATGACAACACGAAAACGATTTTGCTGGAAGCAGCATATTTCTCCCCGCAGGCAGTGCGTACAACTGTAAGAGATACAGGGCTCCGTAGTGATTCCAGTACGCGATTCGAAAAGGGTGTTGACCCTAATAGGGTTGAACGTGCCGGATTCCGGGCCTGTCACCTGCTTGAAGAGTATGCCGGAGCAACCGTACTAACCGGACCAGTTGTTTTTGACGAATTGGACCGTACCGAAAAAACGGTAGCTATCACAGAAAAGGCGATCAATCATCGCCTGGGAACGGTAATTACTTCAGCTGAAATAGAAACCATCTTAACCAAACTGCAATTTCCGTTTGTGGAAAACGATGATGTGTTCACCGTAACGGTTCCGACCCGCCGCGGGGATATTGTCATTTTTGAGGATATGCTGGAGGAAATTGCACGCATGTACGGGTATGATAACCTGCCATACACACTTCCAGAAGGATCATCACAGGCAGGCGGACTGACAAAACGGCAGGAGCTGAAACGAGCAATAAGCAGTTATTTACAGGGTGCCGGACTGATGGAGACGATTACGTATTCACTGACCGATGAAGCTTCGATAGGCCGGCTGATGAGTCCAGATCTGCGCATGAAAGAACCTGAACCTGTCAAACTTCCAATGCCAATGAGTGAAGACCACAATTATTTGCGGCTAGGCATGCTGCCGGAATTGCTGAAGTCAGTAGCGTACAACCGGGCAAGGAACCAAATGGACATCAGCTATTTTGAAATGGGAAATGTGTTTATTTCGAATGAACAAACACTTTCACATCAGCCGAAGGAAAATTTGCGGTTAGCAGGTGCCATGACTGGTATGTGGCTGCGTCATCCGTGGCAGCATGAGCAGAAACAAGTCGATTTCTATCTTATCAAAGGAGTGGTTGAAGGACTGTTCGCATTTCTGGATATCCCGATTTCCTTTGAACAGGCGAAATTGCCTGATATGCATCCTGGCCGGTGTGCTTCCATTTCGATAGATGGACGTACCATCGGATTTCTGGGCCAGACACATCCGGTTATGGAAAAAGACATGGACCTTGGCGAAACATTTGTGTTTGATATCGACTTGGAGAAGGTCATGGATTTGTACACGAATACAACGGGCTATGAACCGATTCCGAAATATCCAGCCATCGCAAGGGACATTGCATTCATTGTGGATGAAGATGTGAAGGCAGGGGATATTAAAGAAACCATTGAAACGGAAGGGACACCGCTGGTTAAAAATGTCCGGATTTTCGATGTCTACAAAGGGGAGAATTTACCTGAAGGCAAAAAATCAATTGCCTACAGCCTGTTCTACCAGGACCCGGAAAAGACACTGCAAGACGATGAGGTTGAACAGTCCTATCAAAGAATCGTTACAAGTGTCAATGAGAAGTTTGATGCGTACGTGCGTTCATAATATAAGCTGATGAATGCTGATAGAGCAACCGCCAATCTGGGGTAAGTAGTTCTCTTACCGCAGACCATTGTTCAGGTTAATTAACTAGAAAATGGACGTATTAAAAAACATTACTCTGTGGCGGTCTTCGTTATTAAAAATAAAACAGCTCAGTTCACATTAACTGAGCTGTTTTATTTAATTATTAAACAACCGCGCCCGTTTTTACAAACCCGTTAATTGATCTCCTCTATTCGAGCCTAAAAGCGTGAATATTGCTGAAATAATAACAAAATACGCCCAGTAGCTATTATTGTATACCGCCAACACTATGCCAATAACCCCTAATAATAAAGACGTTGCTGTTAATGACCACCATTTTGCGTCTTTTAGTACTGCCCAGTTCAATTATTACACCCCCTTTTTCCTTCAACTTGGACGTCATAACCAACATTATTTAATGGCCCGATAAGCCAAGAAAAGTCGTAATTATTATTCCGTTCTTGCGCCCTTTAATGGAACATCTATTTAGTATTTACCAAGAAAATACTTTGTCTCGCTTAAATTAACAAATCAAATGATAAAAACTGAGGCAGTTCTTGTTCATGCTTGTCGAGAATAATCTGTTCCGGCTTGATGCCCTGCTCACGCAGTACTTCAATGTTCTGCACGAGGAATTCGTCGCTGCCGACAACGTAGAAGAGTCCATCCCTATCTGTAGCAAGATGTTTCACTTCTTCATAGTAATCTTTACGGTTATCGACAAACCGTGATGTGAACTTCTTGTCAGGTGCGGATTCAAAAATATTAGTGAATAAGAACTCTTTTGATGAATCGATGTTCAGGGAATGAATTTGATTGACGTTGTCAGCACGTTGGAAATAATCAAGTACAAGCGGTCTGAAAGTTGCTAGGCCGACACCTGATGACAACAGGTAAACATTTTTGTCTTCTCTTTTAAGCGGTACATTCGAATGGGTTTTAAATATTGCAACTTCATTGCCGATCTCAAGATTTCTTAAGATCGTTTTAAACTCAGAGCACTGCTCTCTGATGCGTGTTGTGATACCAATTGAATTTTCGTGCGGTAAGGTAGAAATTGACATGTGGCGAATCAGGCTACGGTTTGGTTTATCTCCGGCATTAAAACCTTCCAGTGCGAAGTGGGTGTGGGAACCTTCTTCCCATGTAAAGTCTTCCGGACAGTCGAGCAGGTACGTTTTAACCTCAGGTGCTTCTTCAATAATCTTATTTATTTTAGTCCAGTATATTTGCATTATATATTCTCCTTACTCAATTATCTGTATCGTTTACTATCTAATATACAATAATTGATAACAATTCTCAATTAAACGGATTGATTATTTCAGATAATTCACTGCTTAAATTGCCCTTTATTCCGCAAGTGCGCCCGTTTGTGTAATACTTTAACTTGCTAATTCCTTTACTTTTTTTCTAAACTCCGTATCTGTGGCAACACTTACAACAAAGTCATTGAATATATTTCCTATCCAATACAATTCTCCACCTTTGTCATCCTCGATAAACAGAGAAACCGATATCGTGGTATCTTGAGATTCTTTATATAAGGCAGAAGTTATTACATATGGTGTAGCTCCACCCTTGTACCAAAAATAGTCATCCTGGCCATTTTTGACGTTTTTACCTATTAATATTTCGCTAAATAAGTCTTTTTCCTTTTTGGTTAAGAGTTCCTTTCCCAACCTAAGCATTAGGTCAGCATATTGCTTGGTCGATGAAAAAGCCATTTTTTTAGTGATTAAAAGTTGCGTTTTCTGATCCAGCATTTTAGACGTTTTTTCTTTAAGATAATCACTTTCATCATCTTTCATTTTTTCAAATAATTCATTCGATAATTCTTCGTACGATTGCCCATTCATTGCATTTATCTTATTTATAGCTAGCTTCCGTTTATTTGATAAATATCCCGGCATTATGACAGGTGGTGTTAAATAACTTATTTTATCGTGATTTAGCTGGAGCACTTCGATACTTTCGTTAATAACGTCTACTCCGATTTTATTTATTAGAAAATCCGTACAGGCATTAGAACTGAATTGCATCATTCCTTTAGCTATTTCTAATAAAGATACTTCAGTCGGATAGTTTATAGACCTTTTCCAGTTAGGATGAGCGCCTCCATCTGTATCTTGAATGTAATATTTATCAAGTTCTTTTAATTTTACCTTGTCAGTAATGGAGATTTTGTTACTCATTGCACTCTTAACAAAATTAAATGCTATTATTATTTTCAAGGTACTCGCTAACGGAAACTTTTTATCAGAGTTTATAGCTAGCGTATCTTGACCATCTTCTTTAAGCGTAATAGATAATGAACCTTTATGTTTTTTAAAGTAATTTAATAGGTCATATTTATCTTTCTTCATATTATGCTTATTCAAGGCAATTCCTGAAATAACAAACACGATTGTTAGTGTTAATAATATTGCTAAACCTATAATAATAATCTTCACTTTTCATCTCCTAGAAATTTCGTTTAATTACCTGCCCCATTTCCGCAAAGTAACAAGCCCATCCTTATTCCAGATAGGCACCCGATTGTGGTATACACTTAATTATTTACCAAGAAAAAATTCTGGCTAATATAAAAAATAAGGACCATAAAATTATGCCAACAAAAGCAAAAAGAATAAAAATTTTAACAGCGTCAAATACAGATGCAATCGTAAACCAACCACTTAATAAAAGGATAGGATAAATTGTTATAAGCATTATTATAAAATGGACACCGCTTCGTTTAATCAAACTCCAATGCTCTATGTTATAAATAATGGATGCAGCGCCGACAAAAAAAGCGATCAGGCTTGCAACAAATGTACCTTTAGCATCCGAGTACTTTCCTTGAAAATAAAGTAATAAAGCAATACCGCTCATAATGATGAATGGTATTCCACCTCTTAAAAGAGCATTCATAACCAAAATCTCTAACCTTCTTTCAAAAAATATATTCTTATTCAAGAAAATGGTCCAATAATGCCACTTTAGGCACCGTTCTTTATTCCGTGTTCGCGCCCGTTTGAGGAAGCTCAATTAACCTGCACAACAAGATAATTTAGAAACGTCCTTATCAAAAGTCAAGGCTGCGAGTTTCAAACCTTCAGCCATGGTTAAATAAGGCGCAAAGCTATTCGTAAGGTCATCAATGGTCAATCCGAATTGCACCGCCAACGTCGCTGTATAAATAACATCCCCGGCATTTTCACTGACGATATGGGCACCGATTAATTTCCGAGTTTGACCATCCACGATAAGTTTATAGACACCGGTTGTTTCCTGATTAACCAATGCCCTCGGCACAGCGTCCAACGGCAGAACCGACGTTTTCACGTCGTAACCTTTTGCTTTGGCTTGTTGCTCGGTCAGGCCAACCGTCGCGATCGACGGGTTCGTGAAAGTCACCCCGGGCACAAATCGAAGATCGATTTTCCGTTTGGTCACACCGAGTGCATTGTCCGCGACAATACCCCCTTCATACGCCGCAACATACACGAATTGTGAACCGAGTGTCACATCCCCTGCGGCATAAATGCGGTCATTAGTCGTTTGCAAAAATTCGTTGGTAAGCACTTCCCCTTTTTTGCCTGTTTTCACACTGGCTGCTTCCAGATTTAGGCTCTCTGTGTTTGGCTTTCTGCCTGTTGCCACCAATATCTGATCGGCTTCAATAACTTGTTTTTCGCCATTCACTTCAATCGTCACGCTTTTGGTATCACCGTTTTGCTCGACTTTTTGATAGGTAACCCCAGTGATCAGGTTGATCCCCTGCTCCCTTAAAGCTTCATCGATGGCGTCGGAAACCTCCGGCTCGTACGTTTTAAACAAACGCTCACTTCGCTGCATGAGCGTCACGTCTGTTCCGAAATTGTGAAACATTTGGCCCAATTCCGCGGCGATGTACCCGGAACCGATCACGGCAAGGCGTTTTGGTACTTCTTTCAATTCAAGGGCTGTCGTGCTCGTTAAATAATCGACGTCCTTCAATCCCGGAATATCTGGAACGGCCGGATTTGCCCCCGTTGCAATTAAAAAGCTTTTGGCTGTGATGTGCTCTCCATTCACTTGAATCGTTTTTTCATCAACAAACGAGGCTTCACCACGAATCAAATCAAATCCATATTCGTCGATCAGATTGATATATTTTTCCTGACGCATTTGACTGACCAATTCATCTTTTTGCTCGGTCAATTTCGCAAGGTTAACACCACCAGCACCTGTTTGTAATCCGTTAAATGGATGGTTCTGTGCCAATCCATTGATGTCACCGGCACGAAGCATGGTTTTTGATGGGACACAACCGATGTTGACGCAGGTCCCCCCAACCGTGCCACGTTCCACCATGGCCACTTTGGCGCCGTTTTCGCTCGCTTTGATTGCGGCTGAAAAGGCCGCACCACCTGACCCGACAATCAGAAGGTCATAATCGCCATCTCGATCGAATGCCACAAAGCTGCCAGTAGTTTGAATTTCTTCTTCATCGGGGTGATAGCCAGTCTCCTCAATGTTTTGCTTTGCTTGGTCGATCCAGTCCTCGCTTAATTGAAAAATCGCCTCGCCGCGCCGAAAATTAGCTGACACATTTTTGGCACCGGCTTGTTCCAACGCTTCGGTTACATGTTCTTCACAACCCGTGCAAGTCATGCCTTGCACGGGTAATTTATATTGATTGACGGTCATTTGAATCCCTCTTTCTGTTTAGAAAATAAAGGTCATTCGGGGTAAATTTCTTCCACAATATGGCCCGTTTGCGGAAGACCAATTTTACTTTTTGTTATTATGCTAAAGCGTCTTTAACGGAGGAATAAGGCATAAATTATAAATCCAAATATTATTATTAGAATCAGTATTCCAGTGCCTTTCCACCCTAAACTTCCTACTAAATCAACAAGACTTCCATTAGAACCTCTATTTAGTGAATCATTCAAATTTCCAGTTGGGTTGTTTTTCCATTCTTGTTGTCTCAGTCTCTCCCTTCTTTCTTCAGGTATTTCTTTGTCTTTGTCCATTTCAAGCCCCTTTCCATAAAGAATGTTGATACGTTTCTTTAAGACCTTTTCATTACAATCTTTAGATTTATTTTAACATAAATATTCAGAATACCTGGTTAAAATAAAAAAATAGCGTACTAAATTTTATGTGATTTAGTACGCTAAATATAATGTGATTTTATACCTTCTCCACCGTAATTAAACTTCTCTTTTTTCATGGATGCTTTTGAACCTTTATTATTTTTCATCACCGTAGTTACCATACTCGTCGCGTTGCGGGCTATTTCGGCGAAGGGTACGCTCCAAGAAATAGGTTAGAAAAATAGCTTCATTATAAGCGTGCTAAGGCTTTCTTTGTGTTGGCAAAGTGGGTTTTGGCACATTTCTCGAGCATGTTTTTTCCGTTTGCCTTAATGACCCTGGCTGCCGCCTGATCCACTTTGCCTGAGGCACCTTTGGGCAGCGTTGCACCTGTTTTTGCAGAAAGTTTGTCAAGTTCGTTCAGAAAACTGGTTCTGGCAATGATGGAGGCTGCTGCTACGGCGATGGAATAACTTTCCGCCTTTGTCATGAAATACGTTTTTTCATGTAATTGCTGCTGCTCAGTTCCAATATGGCGTTTATAAATCCCGGGTTCACAGAACTGGTCAATGAGAATGCCGTCGGGTGTTTCTGCCTTCTTGTCTTTCAGCACGTTATCAATTGCGTGATGATGGAGCATAGCCTTCATTTTGCCCTGAGACCATTTCTTTCGCTGCAGCTGGTTATACCGCTCATTATGCAATATCATCAGTGAGTAAGGGAGTTCAAGTTTCATCAGATCCCCAGCGATTTTCTTGATGGTTGAATCGGTCAGGTTTTTAGAATCCTTGACACCCAATTCCTTCAGCAATTCGATTTGGTCTTTGCGCACATAAACGGCTGCAACCGTAATCGGGCCGAAGTAGTCGCCAGTCCCAGCTTCATCGGAGCCGATGTGGCTGCTGGTAAACAGTGCCTCCGGCGGGGCGAATTGTGCGTTTCCCTCGTTATTTTTTTGCCTGTGCTTCGGTGTACTGCTAGCAGCATCTGCCCATTTTCCCGCTTCAGCTGCAGGATCCTTACCTTGAAACAGCACTTTTCCGGATTTATAAGTAGTTATCACCGCGTTTGGTGTTTTTGCGCGAAACACAGCCCCCTGTGGCGTGGACTGCAGGCTGTTCTTGTAATAGGTTTTCATATTTTCCACTGTATCGAGTGGCATCGTATATACTTGTTGCGGCATGCCTGTACCTCCATTCATATCCTGTTTAAACTATAGCAAAAGGAGCATTCATTGAAAAGAACATTTGTATTTCCCCATTAGCGGTCTTTGTGTTACGATAAAATGGATTATTTTCGTTTGTAGGGAGGGTGCCTTGTGACCCAGAACGATAAAACACGAGAAACCGTTGAAATATATAACAGATATTATACCGTTGTCGGCAATGAAAGTTCCAGTCATGTCCGTCTGGTTGCAAGCCAGGTTGACCAGAAAATGCGTGAAATCCATGATGCTAATCAGCAGCTTACGTCAACAGAGCTTGCTGTTCTTACTGCGGTCAATACCATGAGCGATTATATGAAGCTGAAAGAAGAATATGCGGCGTTACTAGGATCAACATATAAGAAAGAGGACAAGTAGCATGATAGATCTCATTTTAATTGCTTTATTAGCTTTCGGTTTTTTAATTGGTTTAAAAAGAGGCTTTATTTTACAGGCATTCCACTTGATCGGGTTTATCGCTGCATTCATTCTTGCCGCCCTCTATTATGACAAGCTGGCACCAAGACTGGCACTCTGGATACCATATCCAGAATTGGAAAACAGTGGTGCTTGGGCAGACTTTTTGGAGTCACTACCCCTTGAAGGTGCTTTTTACAATGCCATTGCATTTGCGATTATCTTTTTTGCCACTAAAATAATTCTGCAAATTATTGCTTCCATGCTTGACTTTGTCGCTGAACTGCCGATACTCCACGCTGTCAACCGGTGGCTTGGTGCTGTGCTGGGATTTGCTGAGGTTTACCTGCTGATTTTCATTGTTTTATACATATTGGCACTGACACCCGTTTCAGAAATCCAGGCGTGGATCAATCAATCAGCAGTTGCGTTGTTTATTGTTGAACACACCCCGTTTCTATCGGAGCAAGTGAAATCGCTGTGGTTCACCCACATGAATGAGATGGTTGATTTTAGTTGAGCAGGAAAGGTACGAGGCTGGTTTGACATACCGGGATGAACGCAGAAGTCTCCCGGTAATGGATCAGTCTTTTTTCATGCGGATGGCAAAATGGACAATAATAGAAAAAAGGTGAGAGAAATGACGGTAAACAAAAAAGATGTCATTAAACTGTTGGAAAGAATAGCGCTCTATCTGGAACTGAAAGGAGAAAATCCGTTTAAAATTTCAGCCTACCGGAAAGCTGCACAGGCACTTGAACGAGATGATCGTTCCATTGCCGATATCGATGATTTCACAAAAATGAAAGGGATTGGGAAAGGAACCGGTGCTGTCATTGAGTCCTACATTCAGAATGGAACTTCCGAAACGTTGACAGAATTGGAGAAAGAAGTTCCGGAAGGGCTGATCCCGTTATTAAATCTGCCTGGACTGGGCGGAAAGAAACTGTCCAAAATCTATCAGGAGCTGGGTGTGACGGATGCTGAGTCACTCAGACAGGCATGTGAAAATGGACAAGTTGAATCATTGGAAGGCTTTGGGAAAAAATCTGCGGAAAAAATAATCACTGCGCTGGAAGAAGCTAACAAGCGCCCGGAACGGCTACCGATCGCTTATATGCTACCGCTTGCTGAAAGAATGGAACAGTATCTCGATTCCATAAGGGAAATTAATAAATTCTCACGAGCAGGCAGTTTAAGGCGGATGCGTGAAACAGTGAGGGATATTGACTTTATCATTGCCTCTGAGGACCCTGCTGCTGTCCGTGATCAGCTCCTTGAACTGGAACAGATAAAAGAAGTGATTGCACAAGGGGAAACAAAAGTATCCCTTGTTCTGGCTGATGTTTATGATGTGAATGTGGACTTCCGGATTGTTGCCCCAGAGGAATTTGCGGCAACCCTCCACCATTTTACCGGATCCAAAGATCACAATGTGTCCATGAGACAGCTTGCAAAGGCCAGAGGCGAAAAAATCAACGAGTATGGTGTAGAATCTGAAGAAACTGGTGAAATAACGACATTCGCCAGCGAACAGCAGTTGTTCCACCATTTTGGTTTGCATTATATTCCGCCTGAAGTACGGGAAAATACTGGTGAGGTGGAAGCATTTCGCGAATCTGTCTCCCTGATCGAACTGAGTGATATCCGTGGGGATTTGCATATGCATACAACATGGAGTGACGGCGGACAATCCATTGAGGAAATGGTGAATCGTGCCCGGAGTAAACAGTACGATCATATTACCATAACAGATCACTCGAAGTTTCTGAGGGTTGCGAATGGGTTGACGGAAGCAAGGCTCAGAAGACAGCGGGAAGAAATTGACCGCTTGAATGAAAAATATGACGATATCCATATCTTCGCTGGCGTGGAAATGGACATATTACCTGATGGCACACTGGACTTTGATGATTCATTCCTGCAGGAGCTGGATTTCGTTATTGGAGCTATTCACTCGAGCTTTAATCAGTCACAGGAGAAAATTATGGCAAGACTGTTTGCTGCTCTGGAAAATCCATATGTGTCCCTGATTGCTCATCCGACAGGTAGACTTATCGGACGCCGCGAGGGCTACCGTGTCGACATTGACCGGCTGATTGAACGGGCAGGGGAGACGGGTACAGCACTGGAAATCAACGCTAACCCCAACAGGCTGGATCTGTCCAGTCACTGGGCGTACCGGGCACAGGAAGCCGGGGTTAAAATTGCCATTAATACCGATGCCCATGATTATGCTATGCTTGATCACATGAAGTATGGTGTCGCAACAGCCCGAAAAGGTTGGCTGCACAAAGAAACCGTTCTAAATACATGGCCGACGGAAAAATTGAAGGCATTCATGAATCCTGGCAGAAACTGATATGACAGCAGGGGTCCTATAAGTGCGTGTTCAAAAAGGAGGATAAAAAGGACCGAGAATTTCGAGGCGGCGCAAGCTCCCGAGTAGCGGAGTGTATGCAAATGAATACATGAGCACCGGAAAAGCAAGCCAACGAAGAAATTCGATGTGTCATTATTACCGGACTGTTTGAACAACCTCTATAAAACCCGACAGGCTGAACTACTTGTAAAAGGGGATCATCCTGATGAATGAACAAATACTAAAAACGCTTGAATTCGATAAAATAGTCAATGAATTGAAAAGTCGGGCAGCAACATATGCAGGAAAAGAACTGGCAACCGGGCTGAAGCCTGCAAGTGCCATTGAAAAGGTTAATGAAATGCAGGCTGAGACGGATGAGGCATGCCAGATTTTTCGGCTGAATATGGATGTTCCGTTGGGCGGTATAGCGGACATCCGGGCGAGTGTCAAGCGGAGTGTTATTGGCGGCGTACTGACGGCAGAAGAATGTCTTGACGTTTCCAATACGCTTTATGCTGTTCGGCGGCTAAAGACATTCTTTGAACAGCTGGAGGAACCTTTGCCGCTTTTACAGGAACTTGGCGAACAGCTCGTAACGATACGCAGCCTGGAAACCAGCATCAATAGCTGTATTGACGACAACGGCCATATTATGGACAGTGCATCTGTCAAACTCCGGGGAATCCGTTCATCCATCCGCAGCAACGAAAGCAAAGTGCGTGACAAGCTCGACAATTATACAAAATCAAAAAGTAAAATGCTGTCTGATGCCATCATTACGATCCGCAATGAACGGTATGTCCTGCCAGTAAAACAGGAATACCGTGGTGCGGTAGGTGGAATTGTGCATGACCAGTCCACATCCGGTGCTACATTGTTCATGGAACCACAGGCAGTTGTCGACCTTAATAACGAACTGCAGGAAGCCAGAGCCAAAGAAAAACACGAAATGGACCGGATCCTCCGGGAGCTAAGTGGCAATATTGCTGACAATGAAGCAGCCCTTGCGGAAAATGTGCGCATACTTGCCCATATTGACTTTATAGCAGCACGGGGGAAATGGAGCAGGGATAAGCGCGCTGTCATGCCGGTCATGAATGACAGTGGCAGGATAAAGATGACTCAGGTACGGCATCCGCTCATCCCACCGGAAGAAGTCGTGCCGAATGATGTTGAACTCGGGCAAGATTATACCTCAATCGTCATTACCGGTCCAAACACTGGCGGGAAAACAGTGACACTTAAGACGATTGGGCTGTGCACATTAATGGCACAGTCCGGCCTGCAGGTTCCTGCCGATGAAGGATGTGAGATGGCAGTTTTTGAAGATATTTTTGCCGATATTGGTGATGAACAGTCCATTGAACAAAACTTGAGTACATTCTCATCCCATATGACAAATATCGTATCGATACTGGATCAGGTGAATTCCAAATCACTAGTGCTGTTTGACGAACTTGGCGCTGGGACAGACCCGCAGGAAGGTGCAGCTCTTGCGATGTCCATCCTTGATGATGTTATGTCGCGAGGTGCACGGGTTGTAGCTACAACACATTATCCTGAGCTGAAAGCATACGGCTTTAACCGTGACAATGCAGTCAACGCCTCGGTTGAATTCGATGTGGAGTCACTGAGGCCGACTTACCGCCTGCTGATTGGCGTACCTGGGCGCAGCAATGCTTTTGAAATTTCCGCGCGGCTTGGCCTTGACCAGTCGATTATCGAGCAGGGGAAAAGTCATATTGGTACGGATTCCAAAAGTGTGGAAAATATGATTGCCTCTCTCGAACAGTCGAAGCGTCAGGCAGAAGCATCCTATGAGAAAGCGCAGGAAGTGCTGACGGAAAGCGAAAAGCTGCATGAAGAATTGAAAAAAGCGTGGAACCAGTTTGAAGATAAACGGGAAACGCTTTATAAAAAAGCAGAAGAAAAAGCGGACAAAGCACTGCAGAAAGCACGGGAAGAAGCGGAGGCAATTGTTGATGAGATCCGAAATATGAAAACAGATGCCCAGCTGAAAGACCATGAGTGGATTGAAGCCCGGAAGATGCTGGAAGAGGCACAACCTGATTTATCATCCAAAAAGTCCCAAACCAATAAAAAGCAAACCGGTCCGCAACGCGAACTCCACCCGGGTGATGAAGTAAAGCTTATGTCAGCGAATCAGCAGGGCACCATTATTGAAAAAATCAATGTGAATGAATACCTCGTCCAGGTTGGCATTATGAAGGTCAAAGTAAAAAGCAATGACCTGAAGTTTCTGCAGCAGCAGTCAACTGTCACCGAAAAACCACTCACCACCGTTAAAGGTTCAAGCCATCATGTGAGGACAGAACTTGATTTGCGCGGAGAACGTTATGAGGACGCACTTGAGCAGCTGGAAAAGTACATTGACGATGCACTGCTGGCTGGATATTCATCTGTTTCAATCATTCATGGTAAAGGCACTGGAGCGCTCCGGAAAGGTGTTAATACTGTCGCTAAAAAACATCCGCGTGTGGCTTCCGCAAGGCCGGGAAAAGAAGGAGAAGGTGGCAGCGGAGTGACGGTTCTGGAACTGACGTAGCATAATGGGGGAGGGGGAGAACCATGAGTGGCTTCTGGGACAATATTCTTGTAGAAACAGCCGCCAGATACAGTGCTGTTGTTCTGTGTACCATTGTATTTTTAGCGGTGTTCGAGTTTGCCACCTCCTACCGTAACTGGGAGGAAATAAAGCGGGGCAATCTGGCTGTAGCGATGGCAACAGGCGGGAAAATCATTGGGATAGCTGTTGTTTTTAAGTACTCAATTGAGCATAATGATACCATTATCCAAAGCATGGGCTGGGGGGCGTTTGGATTCGCCCTGCTGTTGTCCGGCTATATTATCTTTGAATTCTTAACACCGGCCATCAAAATCGATGAAGAAATCGGGAAAGGAAATAAGGCAGTAGGTCTGATTGCCATGCTGATATCTATTGGGTTATCATTCGTCATTGGGGCGAGTATTGGGGGAGGTTAACATGTTTCTTGATAAATTGGCGAAATACATGATTGTTGTCGCGGTTTTATTTTTGGTGATTGGGATTGTGTATGTGATGCTGTAACACGTAATTTAAAACTTTTTTCAGTAAAAATTGCAAAAAGTGCAAATTAATCGGTATAATGGGAGTATGCTATTATTAAAGGAGGTATATGATGACCGAAACAAGGCGCTGGCATACCCATTATCCGAATGAGATTCCTTTGTCAATCGAGTATGAAGAGAAGCCATTGCATGCGTTTTTGGAAGAGACTGCTGAAGTGTATCCAAAAAGGAAAGCGCTTCACTTTATGGGGAAAGAACTGACGTTTGCTAATGTTCTCTCGCAGGCCAGAAAGGTGGCGAGTTTACTGCAGTCGCTTGGCCTTCAAAAGGGTGATCGTGTCGCTATCATGCTGCCAAACTGTCCACAGTCCGTCATCAGTTACTATGGAACATTAATGGCGGGCGGAATTGTTGTGCAGACAAATCCGCTGTATAAGGAGCGGGAATTGGAATACCAGCTGAATGATTCCGGTGCGTCGTTTATTATTTGTCTGGATGTTCTCTTCCCCAGAGTTTCCAATGTACGCAGCAAAACGGAACTGCAACATGTCATTGTAACCGGCATCAAGGACTATCTGCCATTTCCCAAGAACCTCATCTATCCATTTATTCAACGGAAGGAATATAAAAGTATTGTGGAAGTCGAGCCAACAGATGACACGCACGACTGGGGTACAGTGATGGACAGCCGAGATGAAAATTATACTCCCATAGCTGTCGATGCAAAGGAAGATTTGGCACTTTTGCAGTATACCGGCGGCACCACCGGGCATCCCAAGGGGGTCATGCTTACCCATTCCAATCTTGCGGCGAACTGTCAGATGTCCCGAAAATGGCTCCATCAAGCTACACCTGGTGAGGAGACGATTTTGGGTGTTTTGCCATTTTTCCATGTGTACGGGATGACTGCGGTCATGAACATGTCAATTATGTATGGGTTCAAAATGATTTTAATGCCAAAATTTGATGCCGGAGATGTGCTCAAGACAATTCAAAAACAAAAGCCAACCATGTTTCCAGGTGCACCGACGATCTATGTCGGGCTGCTTAACCATCCTGACCTGGAGAAATACGACTTATCCTCTATTGAAGCCTGCATCAGTGGTTCAGCCCCATTGCCGAGTGAGGTTCAGTCCCAATTTGAAAAAGTGACCAATGGAAAACTTGTCGAAGGCTACGGCTTAACCGAGACGTCACCGGTAACCCACGCCAATTTTGTATGGGGAAAACGTGTGGCCGGCAGTATCGGCGTTCCATGGCCTGATACGGATGCCAAAGTTATAAATATGGAATCCGGGGAAGAAGCAGTAATTGGGGAGGTTGGTGAAATTGCTGTTAAAGGACCGCAAGTGATGCGGGGATACTGGAACAATCAGGAGGAAACAGACCGGGTTTTGCGGGATGGATGGTTTTTCACCGGGGATATGGGTTACATGGATGAACATGGTTTCTTTTATATCGCCGACCGTAAAAAAGACATGATTATTGCCGGTGGCTATAATATTTATCCCCGGGAAGTAGAAGAAGTGCTGTATGAACATGAAGCAATACAGGAAGCTGTTGTTGCAGGCATTCCAGATCCTTATCGCGGAGAAACGGTGAAGGCATATGTCGTATTAAAATCAGGTTATGCCGATGTAGAAGAAAAAGATTTGGACACATTCTGCCGGAGCAGACTTGCAACATTCAAAGTGCCAAGGATTTATGAGTTTCGAAATGAACTGCCAAAAACAGCAGTCGGAAAAATCTTACGCAGAAACTTGGTGGAAGAAGATAAAGAAAGGAATAAAGAGAAAGGTGAAAAAGTGTAAGGCTTTCTTTTTTTGACGAATAATGAGACAAGCTGGTCGTTGACATTTTTCTGTATTATTTGTAAAATAAATTTATGAATGATTATTCATTCATCACGTATAATGGCCATGAGGAGATAACCATGAAGAAACAGAGACCAAAATATAAACAAATTATTGAAGCAGCAGTGGAAGTGATTGCTGATAATGGCTACCACGCTTCACAAGTTTCCAAGATTGCTAAAAAAGCCGGGGTAGCTGACGGGACGATATATCTTTATTTCAAAAATAAAGAGGATATTCTTATATCTGTGTTTGAAGAGAAGATGGGGCAGTTTATTGAGCAAATTGTCGATAGCATCAGTAATAAGAATAATGCCAACGACAAATTGCTGACACTGATAGAAATGCACTTCCGCCAGCTAACGGCAGATCACCATCTGGCCATCGTTACGCAGTTGGAATTACGGCAGTCAAACGCAGAACTCCGACAGAAAATTAATCAGATTTTAAAGCCCTATTTGGTAGTTATTGATGATATAATTGCAGAGGGAACGGAGCAAGGAATCTTTCGTGATGGACTGAATGTTCCACTCATCAGACAGATGATTTTCGGAACTTTGGATGAAATCGTGACCAACTGGGTCATGAAAGAGCAGAAATATGACCTCGCCGAGCAGGCGCCAGTTGTACATGCGTTCATCACGGATGGTCTCTCCGTTAAACATAAACATTAGAGAGGGGGATTGGCTTGGCTGTTATCAACTATGAAGTGAAGAACCAAATTGCGGTGCTGACAATTCAAAGCCCACCCGCGAACGCACTGTCTGTTTATCTATTGAACAGCCTCGAAGACACGTTGGACAAAATTGAAAACGATACCAGCGTAAAAGCGATTGTATTGAAAGGGGAAGGCAAATTCTTTTCTGCTGGGGCAGATATTAAAGAGTTCACTTCCCTGGAAAGTGCCTCTGACTATCAGTCTTTGTCAGAGAGAGGCCAGAAGCTCTTTAATAGGATTGAACATTTTCCGATTCCGGTCATTGCAGCCATTCACGGCGCTGCTCTGGGTGGAGGTCTGGAACTGGCTATGGCATGTCATATCCGTATTGGCGCTGAAAATGCCAAATTTGGCTTGCCGGAGACTACCCTTGGCATTATTCCCGGATTTGCCGGAACACAGCGACTGCCACGATTTGTCGGAGCCGCGAAAGCATATGAAATGATTTTGAGCGGGCAGCCGATTAAAGGGGAAGAGGCCAAAGCGAATGGACTTCTTAACCAGGCTGTTGATGAGGAGGCTGTTTTTGACACAGCATACAGCCTTGCTGAAAATATTGCAGCGAAAAGCAGGGTCTCTATCAATGCAGTCATGAAATTGGTTCCATATGCCAAAACTGAACAATTTCAGCAAGGCGTCCAGGAAGAAGCGAAAGCATTTGCGGATATTTTTGGTTCAGAGGATGCGAAAGAAGGTGTGCAGGCTTTTATTGAAAAGCGCAAACCGGAATTCAAAGATAAATAGATTACGGCAGATGCCGGGTCGTATAACTTACCCCAACCGGCGATGCCGATATCAACAAAGGGAGGATGACAAATGAACATATACGTATTGCTGAAAAGAACATTTGATACAGAGGAAAAAATTGTGGTATCTGATGGACAGATTGAGGATGAGGGTGCAGAATACATCATTAATCCATATGACGAGTATGCGGTTGAGGAAGCAATTAACCAGCGGGATGCACATGGCGGTGAAGTAACCGTTGTCACTGTTGGTGATGAGGAAGCAGAGAAACAGTTGCGTACAGCACTAGCCATGGGTGCCGACAAGGCTGTGTTAATTAATACAGAAGAAGATCTGGAAGAAGGGGACCAGTTCACGACAGCCAAGGTTCTGGAGGCCTATTTTGACGATAAAGAGGCCGATCTGATTCTGGCAGGCAACGTTGCCATAGATGAAGCGAGTGGTCAGGTTGGGCCGCGCCTTGCCGAAAGCATGGGAATCAGCTGCATTACAACCATCACCGCGTTAGAAATTGACGGTGAAACAGCAAAGATAGATAAAGATGTGGAAGGCGATGTAGAGAAGATTGAAACATCTTTACCTTTATTGGCAACGTGTCAGCAAGGACTGAACGATCCAAGGTATCCATCATTGCCCGGTATCATGAAGGCAAAGAAAAAGCCACTGGAAGAATTGGAGCTGGATGATCTGGATCTTGATGAAGAAGACGTTGAGGCAAAAACAGAAACAGTGGATATATTCCTCCCGCCTGAAAAAGAAGCAGGCCGGATTCTGGAAGGGGAAGTTGATGAACAGGTGAAGGAATTGGTTTCCCTCTTGAAAGACGATAAAAAAGTGCTATAAGTGCGTGTGAATTTTTACATTGGAAAGGAGAAGGAGTATGGGCAAAAAATTACTCGTCATAGGCGAAGCAAGAGATGGTGTATTGCGGAATGTAACATTTGAGGCTATTGCTGCCGCAAAAAAAATAGATGCAGATGGGGAAGTCGTCGGCATGCTGTGCGGAGACACTGGGCTGAGCGAACAAGCCCAGGAAATGATTTATTATGGAGCAGATCGTGCTGTTACCGTTGAACATGAAAATTTGAAAACCTATACATCGGAAGGATACGGACAGGCGGTTATGGCTGTTGCAGAAGATGAGTCACCGGATGCCATTATAATGGGGCATACAGCAATTGGGAAGGATTTGACCCCAAAAGTCGCAAGCAAGCTCGATTCAGGCCTGATTTCGGATGCAACCAGCATTGAACAAGAGGATGATAACACGGTATTCGTCAGACCGATATATTCCGGTAAAGCATTTGAGAAAAAGGTGATTACAAGCGGACTTACATTTGCGACCATCCGGCCGAATAATATCAAGCCGCTTGAACGTGATGCGTCCCGGTCAGGGGAAGTGACCGAACAAGAGGTGGACGTGAAGGACATCCGCACGGTAATCAAGGATGTTATCCGTAAAGCTTCGGAAGGTGTTGATTTGTCTGAAGCAAATGTCATTGTTGCCGGCGGGCGCGGAGTAAAAAGCGAAGAAGGTTTCAAGCCGCTGTATGAATTGGCAGAAGTCTTGGGTGGTGCAGTAGGGGCTTCCCGCGGTGCTTGTGATGCCGAATACTGTGATTACTCACTTCAAATCGGGCAGACAGGCAAGGTTGTCACCCCAGATCTTTATATTGCTGTCGGTATTTCCGGTGCAATCCAGCATCTTGCCGGAATGTCGAACTCGAAAGTAATTGTGGCCATTAACAAAGATCCGGAATCAAACATTTTCAATGTGGCTGACTATGGTATTGTTGGGGATCTGTTTGAAGTGATTCCAGCATTGACAGAGGAAATTAAAAAAGTAAAATAAACCTGCAAAAGGTCTGATCGAAAACGGTCAGACCTTTTCACTGATGGTATAAGCAAAGTATTCGCGAGCACATACTAACGATGATATACTAAAATGCACAGTTAGATGAAGAGGAGGGAAATGAAAATGGCGATTGAACATGTCACTGATCAGAATTTCACTCAACAGGTTTCTGAAGGATTAGTGCTGGCTGATTTCTGGGCACCTTGGTGCGGACCTTGCAAAATGATTGCACCAGTTCTGGAAGAAATTGATGGTGAAATGGAAGATAAAGTGCAAATTGTGAAACTTGATGTGGATGAGAATCAGGAAACAGCCGGTAAGTACGGTGTGATGAGCATCCCTACACTGCTATTATTCAAAAATGGAGAGGTCGTTGATCAAGTTGTCGGATTCCAGCCTAAGGAAGCGTTGGTCGACTTGATTAACAAACATGCTTCGTAAGTTTATAATCGTATAGGCAGTGTTTACATAATCCCTTGTTACAATAAGTGACAAGGGGTTATTTATAGAGGTTATTCAAAAAGGCGGATCTTTTTGAACAGCCTCCTATAGTTGTGAAAATGTGTTCAGGGGATGAAATTGCCAATGAATCAGCAAATAAATGAAAAATTAGCTGTGCTTCCATCACAGCCTGGATGCTACCTGATGAAAGATAAGCATGGAACCGTTATATATGTGGGAAAGTCTAAAATGCTCAAGAATAGGGTGCGTTCGTATTTTACCGGGGCAAATGATAAAAAGACCCAGCGCCTTGTACAGGAAATAATAGATTTTGAATATATTGTCACAACTTCAGAGATGGAAGCGCTGATCCTGGAAATGAATTTAATTAAAAAGTATGATCCGAAATACAACGTCCTGTTAAAAGATGATAAGACATATCCCTATTTGAAAATAACGTCTGAACGGCATCCAAGACTTTTAATTACGCGAAATGTTAAAAAGGATAAAGGAAAATATTTTGGTCCATACCCGAACGTTCTGGCAGCCAAGGAGACGAAAAGACTCCTTGATAAATTGTACCCACTGCGTAAATGCAACAATCCTCCGGGCCGCGTCTGCCTGTACTATCATATGGGACAGTGCCTGGCATGCAGTGAGAAGCCTGCAACAGAGGAAACGTATAAGGAAATTATCCAGGATATCACATCTTTTCTTCATGGGGGTCATAAAGAAATTAAGCGGGATTTGACCGGTAAAATGCACGAAGCAAGTGAGGCGCTTAATTTTGAGCGGGCGAAGGAATTACGTGATCTGATTCAGCATATTGAGTCCGTTATGGAGCAGCAGCGGATGACACTGAACGATCGGACCGACCGGGACATCTTCGGTTACAGCTATGACAAAGGCTGGATGTGTGTGCAAGTCTTTTTTGTCCGTCAGGGTAAGCTGATTGAGCGGGACGTTTCTATTTTTCCATTTTTTGATGACCCGGATGACACATTTTTAAGCTATGTCGGCAGGTTTTATTTGCATCAGCATCACTTAAAGCCGAAACAGATCCTTGTACCGATTGGGACCGAGACAGAATTATTGAAGGACCTTTTGGAGGTCAATGTGCATACACCATTCCGGGGTCGGAAAAAGCAGCTGGTCGACTTGGCCGAGAAAAATGCATCCATAGCTCTGGAGGAGAAATTTTCACTTATTGAACGGGATGAAGAACGGACAATCCAAGCAGTGGAAAAATTGGGGGAGGTCCTTCATATCGAGGTTCCCCACCGGATTGAAGCATTTGACAACTCCAATATTCAAGGGGCGGATCCGGTATCGGCGATGGTTGTGTTTACAGATGGACGTCCTGATAAAAAAGAGTACCGGAAATATAAAATAAGAAATGTGGAAGGTCCTGATGACTATGAAACGATGCGCGAAGTTATCCGGCGCCGCTATACACGTGTACTGAAAGAGGACCAGCCGCTGCCGGATTTAATTGTCGTTGATGGAGGCAAAGGCCAGATGAGTGCCGCTGTGGATGTATTGGAAAATGAGCTCGGTCTGGATATCCCCTTATGCGGACTTGCAAAAGATGAAAAACATAAGACAAGTGAATTGTTGTATGGCTCCCCGCCGGTGCCGATTGATTTGCCACGGAAGTCACAGGAATTCTATCTGGTACAACGAATTCAGGATGAGGTACACCGATTTGCCATTTCATTTCACAGGCAGTTGCGCGGAAAAAATCTGTTCCGGTCTGAACTCGATAAGATTCCGGGAGTAGGCGAGAAGCGGAGGCAGCTTCTGCTGAGTCATTTTACATCTATTCATGATATCCGTAATGCTGCAGTGGAAGAGATTACGAAATTGGGTGTTCCTCAAAATGTAGCTGAAACCATCCTTGCCCACTTGAATGATGAAAAAGGCAGTGGAACAACCTGATGTACCGGCTGTTCCAATCAACTGGACGGATGCTTAATCCGTGAAAACGGCGGAAAACTCGATCTGGTGGATTTTTTTATGTATTTCTTCTTCACATTCACATGGTCTTTGGTTGACAAGGCCTATAGACTCACTCAGAAAACCTGCTTCCAGACGGAATTCTGTATCAAGTGGCGAATTTAGGCGATAAACGATTGTATCGGCCATAAGCTGAAAGGTGAGTTCATTCTTTTTTTCTTTAACCAGTTCCAGGTGTCCCCAGCCTAATTTCTCAAACGCATAAACGATATCGGATAAGGACTGGAACTCAAATTTCCGTGCCATGTTTTTTCCCATGAAATATAGTAATGCATCTGCCTGGTTGCCAAATACATCAGGCAGACCGACATACCGGATAATGTCATAGCCTGCACCTGCTGTATGCAGTTCATCAAGTACTGTGACAGGCATTTCCTGTTTTTTTGACATGGATGTCATCCTTTCTGAAGTGACTAAAGTGTTCTTTGTCATATAGATCACTCTTTTTTTTGCTGTCCTTATTATTATCTATGGAAACGGATAAACGTGCAAGCACTGATTGGTTCATGAGGGAAAAACAATTATCACACCCTTTTCTTGACGGTTCTCAGAGATAGAAGTACAATAAATATGTCATAAATTGTACATTTTACGGGCAATAACTATACATAAGCTTTATTGTCAAAAAGGTGTACTTTTTGCAAACTAACATATCTTGACTGAGGGGGGTAACGTATGGCAGAACACCGTGAGTTTTTTTACCGCAGGCTCCATTCTCTGTTAGGGGTAATTCCTATCGGTGTATTTCTGATTCAGCACTTGGTTGTTAACCATTTTGCTGTTTATGGTGAAGAAAGTTTTAACAAAGCGGCGGGATTCATGCATGATTTGCCGTTTAGACTGGCACTGGAAATCGTTATTATTTTCCTGCCAATTTTATTTCATGCAATACTAGGGGTTTACATTGTATTTGTCGCAAAGAACAATACAAGACGATATGGTTATTTCCGTAATTGGATGTTTTATCTGCAGCGGGTAACCGGTATTGTCACCTTCGTATTTATTGCATGGCATGTTTGGGAAACGCGCGTGCAAATTGGAATGGGAAATGCAGAACTGGACTATAATCTGATGGAGAACATTTTATCTAATCCATTCATGTTCTGGTTTTATATTGTCGGTGTCATTTCAACAACGTTCCATTTTGCCAATGGACTGTGGAGCTTCATGGTATCATGGGGCATAACGCAATCACCGAAATCCCAAAAAATTGCTACATACGCCACACTGGTTGTATTCCTGGCTATCAGCTATATCGGTGTGCGGGCATTAATTCAATTTGCTTACGGAGTTTAATACAGAAATAGGGAGTGAGCATTCCAAATGAGTAACCGAAAAATTATCGTTGTCGGCGGCGGATTAGCCGGTCTAATGGCAACCATTAAAGCAGCTGAAGCAGGTGCAGAAGTTGACCTGTTTTCGATTGTGCCGGTAAAACGTTCTCACTCTGTGTGTGCCCAGGGCGGCATTAATGGAGCGGTTAACACAAAAGGTGAAGGGGATTCACCATGGATTCACTTTGACGATACCATTTACGGTGGTGACTTCCTCGCTAACCAGCCACCGGTAAAGGCTATGTGTGATGCCGCACCAAGCATCATTCATATGCTGGACCGGATGGGGGTTATGTTTAATCGTACTCCGGAAGGGCTGCTTGACTTCCGTCGCTTTGGTGGAACACAGCATCACCGGACTGCCTATGCCGGAGCGACCACAGGACAGCAGCTTTTGTATGCGCTGGACGAACAGGTTCGCCGTTATGAAGTAGAAGGGCTTGTTAACAAATATGAAAGCTGGGAGTTTGTTGGTGCTGTCATAGATGAGGATAATGTGGGAAGAGGCATTGTTGGACAGAATATCCGCTCACATGAAATCAAGTCATTCCCGGCGGATGCTGTCATTTTGGCATCAGGCGGACCGGGAATCATTTTCGGAAAATCAACAAACTCGATGATCAATACCGGTTCAGCCGCAAGCATCCTGTATCAGCAAGGTGCTAAATATGCCAATGGTGAATTCATTCAGATTCACCCGACCGCCATACCGGGTGATGACAAACTGCGCCTAATGAGTGAATCTGCACGTGGTGAAGGCGGACGTGTCTGGACATATAAAGATGGGGAACCATGGTATTTTCTTGAGGAGAAATACCCGGCATATGGTAACCTGGTACCGCGTGACGTTGCCACACGCGAGATTTTTGATGTCTGCGTAAACCAGAAGCTGGGTATCAATGGCGAGAACATGGTTTATCTTGATCTTTCCCATAAAGACCCGAAAGAGCTGGACGTTAAGCTGGGCGGCATTATTGAAATTTATGAGAAATTTGTCGGTGAGGATCCACGTAAAGTACCGATGAAGATTTTCCCTGCTGTCCACTATTCGATGGGTGGTCTGTGGGTTGATTATGACCAGATGACAAGCATCCCGGGTATTTTTGCTGCCGGTGAGTGTGATTTCTCACAGCATGGAGGAAATCGTCTTGGCGCCAACTCGCTGCTATCGGCCATTTATGGCGGATCTGTTGCGGGACCAAACGCGATTGAATATATCGACGGATTGGATAAGCATGTAGAAGATTTGCCATCCAAACTGTTTGAAGACAAGGAAAAAGAAGAACAAGAGAAATTTGAAAAACTGATGAAAATGGATGGCACGGAAAACGCGTACCAGATCCATAAAGAACTCGGAGAATGGATGACAGATAACGTAACCGTTGTTCGTCATAATGATAAACTGCGGGAAACAGATGAAAAGATTAAAGAATTGATGGAACGCTGGGAAAATATTAATATCAATGACACGTCCAGGTGGAACAACCAGGGTGTTATGTTCACGCGTCAGCTCGAAAGCATGCTGCAGCTTGCACGGGTTATCACAAATGGTGCCTTGAAACGCGATGAGACACGCGGTGCGCACTATAAACCGGAATTCCCGGAGCGTGATGACGAGAACTTCCTAAAAACAACCATTGCCCAGTATGACGAAAAGAATAATGAACCTGTAATTACGTATGAAGACGTGGACATTTCTCATATCAAACCACGTAAACGTGATTACACCAAAAAAAGCGAAGGGAGCAAGTGATGATGGCTGAGCAAAGTACCGTTACGTTTATTATCACCCGTCAGGACAGCCCGGAATCATCTCCTTATCAAGAGACTTTTGAAATACCATATAAAAAAAATATGAATGTTATTTCCGGACTAATGGAAATTCGTCGGAATCCGGTGAATGCAAATGGAGAAAAGACCACGCCCGTTCAATGGGACATGAACTGCCTCGAGGAAGTCTGCGGGGCTTGTTCCATGGTCATCAATGGGACAGCACGGCAATCCTGTGCTGCCCTGATTGATGAACTGGAGCAGCCAGTTAAGCTGGAACCGATGAGCACATTCCCGGTTATCCGGGACTTATTCGTTGACCGTGAACAGATGTTTGATGCACTGAAACAAGTCAAGGCATGGATTCCAATTGACGGCACACATGATCTTGGACCAGGTCCCCGAATGCCGGAGAAAAAACGGCAATGGGCATATGAATTGTCAAAATGTATGACATGCGGTGTATGTCTCGAGGCTTGTCCGAATGTGAATGACAAATCAGACTTTATCGGACCGGCTGCTTTGTCACAGGCTCGTCTGTTTAATGCACATCCAACAGGTGAGATGAACAAGAGTGAACGGCTAGAAGGATTGATGGAAGACGGCGGTGTCTCCGGTTGCAGTAACGCACAAAACTGTGTACAAGTTTGTCCAAAAGGCATTCCATTAACAACTTCTATTGCTGCTATGAACCGTGCAACAAATATCCAGTCATTTAAGAACTTCTTTGGCAGTGATCATGCGCATTAAAACTAGCAAACTTTGAAACTAATGACCCTTGCCCTCGAGGTAAGGGTTTTTTGTGCGACGGGCAGTCGCACCTAGTGTAGATTACTACACTGAACTAACTTTTAAAGGATTGGAGT
>NZ_JBHUNA010000029.1:0-807 GCF_042685205.1 Lentibacillus juripiscarius | reverse complement strand
AAGTCGTAACAAGGTAGCCGTATCGGAAGGTGCGGCTGGATCACCTCCTTTCTAAGGATAATTGAAAAGCGGAAGCGTCCGCTTAGTGACGTATGGACTGGAGTTTTCCGAACAAGATAAAGAAAACACGACGAACAGAGTGAGTCGATGTTGATTTATCGCGGAGAGGAAAAGGAAGTCCACTAGTCACTGGACGCTGGAGCTAGACTTAATACGTTATACTTGGCTGTTTGGTTCAGTTTTGAGGGAGCGAACCCTCAGGAAGACGACCACATTACGTGGTTTGGTTGCACCTTGAAAACTAAATAAGAGATATTTCAAACGACATCAAAGTATTAGTTAAGTGATCAAGGGCGCACGGTGGATGCCTTGGCACTGGGAGCCGATGAAGGACGGGACTAACACCGATATGCCTCGGGGAGTTGTAAGCAGACTGTGATCCGGGGATTTCCGAATGGGGAAACCCGCTGTCCGTAATGGGACAGTATGCGTATCTGAATACATAGGATACGCAAGGCAGACCCGGGGAACTGAAACATCTCAGTACCCGGAGGAAGAGAAAGCAAATGCGATTTCCTGAGTAGCGGCGAGCGAAACGGAACCAGCCCAAACCGAAAAGCTTGCTTTTCGGGGTTGTAGGACACTCCATTGGAGTTACCAAGAAATTTCTTAGACGAAGAGGCCTGGAATGGCCGGCCGAAGAAGGTAAGAGCCCTGTAGTCGAAAGGGAATTTCCTCCGGAGTGGATCCTGAGTACGGCGGAACACGAGAAATTCCGTCGGAATCCGGGAGGACCATCTCCCAAGG
>NZ_JBHUNA010000028.1:0-24558 GCF_042685205.1 Lentibacillus juripiscarius | reverse complement strand
GTATGCCTTAATAGGGCACGTGCGGTTTGATGAGGGGGTAGCCTTGAGAAAGGTTACCCTACTCTATTAGTGAAATCGCTGATCAATATTTCATATAGAATACTCTATTTACTACTACTATCGTATGACACTACAAAAAAGTGCCGTGAGCAGAAAAGCACGACACTTTTTTCCTTTTTTATTCGATTGTAATTATACAAGGTTAATCTGTCAGTGTTTCAAGCACGTCTTCGATGGTTTGTTTGGATGCAATTAAACCGTTATTGGTCCAGTTGCTTGGTTCATGAATGGTGTAAACATTGTCGTTTTTGACCGCGGGTGTGCTTTGCCAGACGGTACTATCTTTTAAAGTTTGCAGTCCTTGTTCTTCTTTTTTGGCTAGCAGAAACACATGGTCTGCTTTTAATTTGGACAGCTTTTCCAGGGAAATGGGGTTCCACTGTGTTTGGGCTTTACCAAGTTCTTTAACAAGGTCTGGCTGGCTGATGCCAAGCTCGGAATAAAGCACCTCCGCACTCTGGCGGTTCTGTTCGAATAAATAAAATTGATCTCCCTTCGCCCATATGGCTGCGACCGTTTCATCACCGATCGCCTTGTTTAATGTTTCTTTTGCATTGGCAACTTTGTCGTCATATTGATCCAGTACTTCTTGCGCCTTTGATTCTTTATCAAATAGCTTACCGAATGTCTTGATTTGCTGGCGCCAATTTTTTGTTGTTTCTTCGGTCATGACATAGGTAGTGGCGATTTTTTGATAGTCTTCATAAGAGCCTTCATAACTGTCAAGAGCGTTTTCCAGGATAATTAGGTCCGGTTCATGGTTCAGCACCTGTTCCTGTGGCATGTTCCACTCCAATTTAGGAATGTCTTTTAGCTGATCTTCCAAATAACCCTGTGTCGTTTCACCAATTGCCCACTTGGCTACCGGTGTAATGCCTAATGCAAGCAAGGCGTCTTCATGGTAGGGGGCGACGACTCGTTCAGTGTTGCTGGGAATGGTTACCTCGCCCATTTTGCTGTCGAGTGTTACTTCGGCAGATTGGTCGTCATTGGTATTACTGGAATCCGAATTGTTATCAGCGCCATTGTCTGAACAGGCGGTGATTAGTAGTGTTACGAACAATAAAATACTGGGTACCAATACACGCGTTTTTAGCATATGTACGTCTCCTCTTATGTTATAATGAATTATCTAACGGTAATGATAATCATTTTCAATTATAATGTCAATTTTTTATCCATTGCAGTGGGGTTCTAATTTCTTTATACTTTTTACTGAGTTATTTTATACATACAGGAGTAAAAAAATGCTATCCCTTATACATCGATCAAAAACTTTGAAACTGATCATAGTGCTTTTGGCAGTTATTGCATTGGTCCTTTCCTTAGGTTTCTCTATATCATTTGGAGCAGCAGATATTCATTTATCAACTGTCTGGCAAGCAATTTTTAACTTTAATGAAGATCTTTCCTCTCATCAAGTGGTTCAAGAGCTGCGCTTGCCTCGAGCGTTTGCTGCAGTGATGGCTGGTGCTTTTTTATCGGTATCTGGTGCTGTCATGCAAGGTTTGACACGCAATCCGCTGGCATCTCCATCCATTATGGGGGTGACGGATGGTGCAGCGTTCGCACTTGTATTAGTAATGGCTTTCTTGCCGGGGGTTACAAACCTTGGTATGACAATGGCTTCATTTGCAGGTGCCGGAATTGCTGTTGTGCTGGTTTTTATGATTGGTTCTTTTTCCACCGGTGGGTTGACGCCGGTTAAACTGGCATTAGCCGGGGTTGCAATAGGGACATTATTAAGTTCGGTTTCGTCAGTAATTGCCCTTCACTTTCAGCTGGAAAAGCAGCTGGGTTTCTGGTTAGCAGGTGGCCTGGCTGGAACGGATTGGGCGTCCAATCAAATTCTGCTTATATCCGGAATAATTGGCATGTTTGTTGCATTAACGATTGCCAAATCAATTACGGTCCTTAACTTGGGGGAGGATGTTGCAGCAGGTCTTGGTCAAAACAATATCTTAATCAAGATTATGGGAATTCTTACGGTTCTTATACTGACTGGTGCGGCTGTATCTGTTGCGGGAGCAGTTGGATTTATAGGTCTTATCGTTCCACACATGACACGTTTTATCATTGGAACTGATTACCGGTGGATTATCCCTGTTTCAGCTTTGTTCGGTGCATTATTGCTGGTTTTATCTGATGTTGTTTCGCGGTTTGTAAATGCACCATATGAAACGCCGGTCGGTGCGATAACTTCCCTTATCGGTGTTCCATTCTTCCTTTATCTTGCCCGCGGCAGCAGTGGGAGTGATAAAAAATGACGAAGGAAAACAAGCGTAAAGCAAGCCGTTTCCCCGGTATAATGATACTACTGTTACTGCTGATCGTCTTAATGTTTTTTATTACATTAGGAACAGGTGTCATCACCATTTCCCCGTCGGATGTTATTCGTACAATCCTGGGAAATGGGACAGACAGACAGGAGCTGGTGTTATTTGACATTCGACTGCCACGAATTATTTTGGCTTTCCTGGTCGGTACAGGTCTAGCGGTATCCGGTGTCATACTGCAAGGCATTACACAGAACGATTTGGCTGAACCAGGCATTTTGGGCATTAATACTGGAGCGGGGTTCGCAGTTGTTTTATTTATTTTCTTTATACAGGATTCCATAGGCGGTGTTTTCTCTGTTTTTATTATGCCGCTATTTGCGCTGGCTGGTGCTTTATTAGCAGCATTCCTTATCTACATATTGGCATGGAAAAATGGTGTGAATCCTATTCGCCTCGTGCTTGTTGGGATAGGCATCAATGCCGGATTTTCTGCAGCGCTGGCTATCCTTCAGCTGAAAATGAATCCACAAGACTTTCGCCAGGCTACCGTATGGCTTTCCGGTGATATTTGGAGTGCTGATTGGACATTTGTTCTGGCCTTATTGCCATGGATCTTGATATTGGTGCCGTTAGCACTGCAAAAGTCGAACATATTAAATGTATTGCGTCTGGGGGACGATATAGCAGCGGGACTTGGGGTGAAGGTGGAGAGAGACCGCCGCTTGCTGCTGATTATTGCCGTCTCCCTTGCCGGAGCGAGCGTTGCTGCCGGGGGTGCGATAACCTTTCTTGGACTCGTTATACCACATATAGCCAGAAAAGTTATTGGCCCATTGCATCACTATATTATTCCAGTTTCAGCTTTGATGGGCGGACTGCTGTTAATGGTTTCTGATACAATTGGAAGAAATGTAATGACGCCAACAGAAATACCGGTTGGGATTGTCGTAGCAATTCTTAGTGCCCCGTATTTCGTATATTTGCTAATGAAAGAGAACTGAAGGAGGCGTCGGTCCACCTAAAATATGAAGTATTTTCGACAATGTCGGCCTGCTGATTGACTATTATCCGCAATAGTCAATAATAGAAGAGGAACGTTAATTTTTCCGTGAAGGAGTACATATATGAAACGATTCGTTATACTGCTGGCGGCTTTGTTATTGACCAGTGTTGCAAACCCTGCTGCCGCGCAGGAAAAGGAAGAAACAATAGAAGAGCAGATTTTCTACAATATCCTTGTGGACCGTTTCAACAATGGTGATCAGTCCCTGGATGCCAATATTGACCTGGATGACCCGTCCGCATTTCATGGCGGGGATTTACAGGGAATCATCGATAAACTTGATCATTTGAAGGAGATGGGGTATACCACCCTTATCCTTTCCCCGATTATGGATAATGCCCCTGGCGGCTATCACGGTTATTGGGTGGAGGATTTCCGAAAAGTTGACCCACAATATGGTTCGATGCAGGACCTGAAAAAACTGACAGAAGAAGCGCACAGCCGGGACATGAAGATTGTTCTGGAATTCGTTACCAACTATGTGGCTAAAACACACCCAATGCTTGATGATCCGGATAAGACCGGCTGGGTACAGGAAACGAATGATGACGCGTCACATCGGTGGCTGGGGGAAACAGCAGCCCTCGACCAAACGAACCCAGAAGTCCAAACATTTCTAACGGAAACAGCCGATTTCTGGATAGAGGAAGCAAACATCGACGGTTACCGGTTCCATGCGGCCGATAAAACAAACAAGGGATTCCTGCAGCAGCTGTCGGCACATATCAGTGAACAGGACCCATCGTTTTTCCAGCTTGCCGGTATTCTTGAACCTGACAACTACGAAGGCTCGCTTTCTGAACTGGAAACCATTGACGCTGTCGAAAACAATTCATTGTATAAGCCGATGTCCGACACGCTAGCTAAGCCTGGAGAACCAGTCGAAGCAATTTATGAAGAATGGCGTGCAGATGGAAAGAAGCAGAGCCTGAACTATCTTGATAATAAACACACAAAACGTTTTACCTACAAACTGGTTCAGAACGGTCGAAACCCTCTGACCACATGGAAGCTGGCATTGACTTATCTGTATACTGCTCCGGGTGCACCAATGATCCTGCAGGGCTCGGAAATCCCGATGGCAGGCAAAGATTTTCCGGATATTCAGCGGATGGTGACATGGAACAGTTCGGATGAAGATCTGCAGAAATTCGCCGGACGCATAGCTGCACTGCGCACGGAGTTCCCGGCACTGCAGCGTGGCGATTATGAGCTTGCCGGTTCCGATGGTGCCATGAGTGTATTCAGACGGTCGTATCAAGGGGAAACAGTCTTTATTGCGATAAACAATGATACCCATTCGCGCTCTGTCACTGTGGACGGCGTTTCAGACGGAAAACAGCTGAAAGGGCTGCTCGGTGATAATCTAGTGCGTACTGGAGAGGACGGCAAATTCCGGATTGGACTAGACAGGGAAACCGCAGAAGTCTATGTCGTACAGAATAATAGTGGACTAAATTGGACGATAATTGGGCCAATTGTGGGTGTTTTTCTTATTTTTATAGCCGGAATCATTTATTTGAGCCGGAAACAAAAAAAGCGGGAAGCTGATGCTTAAATGCACAGTTTCTCGCTTTTTTTGTTTCTGTTTGTCATTATGCATATTCATGGGCTGAAATGGCTCCCTGCCGATGCAGGTAATGGTAAACCTTCCAGTAATGGCAAATGTCAATTTGGCCTGTAATATATTTATGCTGATAAAAATCCAATAAGGCGTTGATGGACTCCGGCGGCTCGTTTCGCTCTCCTTCAAAAATGGTTATAAGTTCAAAGATGCTCATCCGGTTCCCTCCTTCCCATTCCGGTTAAGTGGATTTACCGGAAATATATGCTTCGGGTGATAGAATCATGATAGTTTATCGAATTTTTCCGGATGGCCGCTCCTTGATTCCTGAGCATCCAGTTTGCTGCCCCTTCTCTTCAGATGAACAGTCAATCCCAATGGAAAAAAGATCCTGTGTTACCGTATAGTAACTGGAATAACAGGTAATATTAGGTAAAAAGGAGGATGGTGAAATGGCAGGACCGGCATTAAGAAAAGTAGACAGTCATGCTTCCATCCACGAGGCAGCACTGCAGGAGGCAAGAGAGCTTACCAATGTATACGCCAATCTGCTGAAAAGCGGCGAAACGGATAATGCTTTGGAAACCGCTTTCATTTTGCTGGAACACTGGGAAACTCGAACGTTGGCACACGCCGATGCAGAAGAAAAAGGTTTATATAAAGAGATTTCCGAAACTTCACCGGAACTGCATGATCATATTGTTGCCTTAACAAGGGACCATGATCTGCTGCGTTCCCTGGCCCGGGAAATAAACAGCATACTAGAACATGATGGTGCAACATACAGTGCTTTACAGCGTTTTCAAGCATTGATTCTTGTGGATGAAATGCATAATGAAGAAGAAGAAAGAATATTGCCTGAACATTGATGACAGGCTGGAGGTGTAAGAATTGAAAACAGCACAGACAAAACAGAACAGTAAATTGCTGCGTACCATGTATCCCAGTGCGTATCAATTTTTAATAGAGAAACTGAAGGAACACAATATCCACTCGTTCGACGTGCAGGCAACTGCCAAAAAAACAGGTTCCGCATATGAAGTATGCGTCCGATTTGGTGAAGGATTTGGGCAGGAGATGACGTGCAGATTTGCGGAAAAAGCGCTGCGTGAACCTGACGATGATTTTGCAGCGTTTTGTGAAGAGATTCAAAAAACGTGTAAAGAAACACTGATTGCAGACTATTTTAAAATGGTAAAACCATAGAAAGGGAGGGGATTGTTTGTTTCAGTATGAGCAGGAGGCTGCAATGGAAGAGGACCGCGAAGACTTGATTGGACTACTCAAAATGCGGTTTGGAGAATTGGAGCCGCAAGTGATTGAGGCGATCTATCAAATGAATGATTATGAGACGATTGAACGGCTCATTTTGGTTGGGGCGAATGCACCTGACTTTAAGACGTTCCTGGAAGAATTAGAAGAGGGAAAGGGGACGTTCCGGATCGTTGGTGAACGTTTCAATCCGCTTGAATCTATCGCAGGAAATGGTGATGCAGATGGAAAACAGCAGCAATAAACTATTTCAGCATTTGAAATTTTTGAAGCCTGGAAAGCGAATTAATGATGGATGGACCGAGGAAAGCCCCCGGCAGCGTGAATGGGAGAAAATGTACCGGAACAGGTGGGCACATGACAAAGTTGTCCGTTCAACGCATGGTGTAAACTGTACCGGTTCATGCAGCTGGAAAATTTATGTGAAGGACGGCATCATCACCTCAGAAACACAGCAGACCGACTATCCAACAACAGGGGCTGACTTTCCGGAATATGAACCGCGGGGCTGCCCAAGGGGGGCGAGTTTTTCCTGGTATACATACAGCCCGGTCCGTGTGAAATATCCGTACGTCCGCAGTGATCTGTATCGGCTCTGGAAGGATGAACGTGATGCAGGCCATGACCCTGTCACCGCCTGGAAAAATATCACCGGTGACCCGGACAAGCGCCAGCAATATGTCAAAGCACGAGGCAAGGGTGGCTTTGTCAGAGCCGACTGGCGTGATGTCTGTGTCATGATTGCCAGCTCCATTATACATACGATCAAAACGTACGGACCTGACCGTGTCACCGGATTCAGTCCGATTCCGGCAATGTCCATGGTCAGCTATTCCGGGGGAACGCGTTTCTTGTCCCTTATTGGTGGAAATATTTTAAGTTTCTACGACTGGTATGCGGACTTGCCACCAGCTTCCCCGCAAGTTTGGGGCGAGCAGACGGATGTGCCGGAAAGCGGAGACTGGTACAACACGAAATACTTCATTATTTGGGGAACGAACCTCCCGCAGACACGCACACCGGATGCTCATTTCATGGTTGAATCGCGCTACAACGGGACAAAAGTTGTTGGTGTCAGTCCGGACTATGCAGAATATGAAAAGTTTGCCGACATGTGGCTGCCGGCCAGAGCAGGAACGGATGGTGCACTGGCGATGGCCATGACACACGTGATATTAAAAGAGTTTTATGTCGATGACCCGACACCATACTTTATGAATTACGCGAAAAAATTCACCGATTTGCCGTTTCTGATAACAATTGATCAACATGGCAGTGAATACCGTTCTGGCCGATTTCTCCATGCGGACGACTTGAACAGTCAGGAAGAGCTTGGGGAGTGGAAGACAGTCGTTTGGGACTTGAACGCCAATGACACCACTGTGCCGAATGGAACGCAGGGGCACCGCTGGGATGGCGGCAGCAAGTGGAATTTAGAATTGGAAAAGGAAGATGGTACAGCCATTAATCCGGAACTGAGCTTCTTGCACATGGCTGATGAGGAAGTACAGGTGGAATTTCCGTATTTTGCCAAGGAACATGGTGATATTGTCCGGCGTGGTGTGCCCGTGAAACATATTACCGATAAAGCCGGGAATAAGCTTCGCGTCACGACTGTCTATGACCTGATGATGGCACATACAGGTGTAAGCCGCGGGCTGAATGGGGATTATCCAACAGATTATCATGATCCGAAGCCATACACACCAGCGTGGCAGGAAAGCATTACCGGTGTTAGAAAACAGCATGTTATTCAGGTAGCTCGAGAATTTGCCGATAATGCGAAACGGACAGAAGGGAAATCCATGATTGCCATGGGCGGAGGTACAAACCATTGGTTCCATAGTGATCAGATTTACCGGGCGATTTTGAATCTCGTCCTCTTGACGGGTTCCCAAGGGGTAAATGGAGGCGGCTGGGCCCACTATGTCGGTCAGGAAAAAGTCCGCCCTGTTGAAGGATGGCAGACGGTCGCATTTGCCAAAGACTGGGGAAGCGCACCGAGACAGCAAAATGGCACGTCATTCTTCTATTTCGCAACAGACCAGTACCGCTATGAAGAACGGGATGTGATGAAAGATACGGCCTGGGGCGGAAAATATAATGATATGCACCCGGCTGACATTAATGCATTGGCCGCACGTCTTGGCTGGCTGCCATCATATCCGCAGTTCACCCAGAACTCGGTTGATCTTGCAAAAGAAGCCAGGGAAAGCGGTGCGGAAACGGAACAAGATGTCATTCAAAACGTCGTTAATAAAGTAAAGAATGGTGAGGTAGACTGGTCAATTGAAAACCCGGACGATCCTCGGAACTTTCCAAGAGTTTTCTTCAATTGGCGCTCGAATTTGTTAGGGGACAGCGGAAAAGGACATGAGTTTTTCGTCAAGCATTTAATTGGCGGCGATGATCAGGTCATGGCGGAATCAGAAACGTCGTGGCTGCCCGAAACAGTCAATATGAAAGATAAAGGGGCAGAAGGCAAAGCGGATTTGTTCGTCAGTATTGACTTCCGGATGACCAGTTCCGGGCTGTTTTCGGATATTGTGTTGCCGGCAGCGACGTGGTACGAAAAATATGATCTGAGCACGACCGACCTGCATCCGTTTATTCACCCGTTTAACGCAGCAATATCCCCGCCATGGGAGTCGAAAAGTGACTGGGATACGTTCCGTGAAATCAGCAGGGTTTTCTCAGAACTAGCGGAAGAGTATTTACCAGGTGAAACGGAAGAGATTTTAACGTCCCCATTGGGGCATGATACGACGGATGAAATCGCCCAGCCGAGTGGAAAAATTCTCGACTGGCGGAAAGGGGAAACCGAGGCTGTGCCTGGAAAAACGATGCCGAATTTTTCTTTGGTTAAGCGGGATTACCCGAACGTTTACCAGAAAATGACGACAATCGGCCCTGACCTGAAACAAGGGTATGGCATGAAGGGGGTCAAGCTGCCGGGAGCCAAAGTGTATGACGAACTGAAAGAGCGGCTGGGAGTATCCAAACGGGAAGGACTCGGCAAGGGACATCCTGATCTCTATTCAGACATCAAAGCGGCTGAAACGATTTTATTGATGTCCGGGGCAACGAATGGGAGACGAGCGGTAGAAGGCTGGAAATCCATGGAGGAAAAAACCGGCCAGGACTTATCAGATATTGCCAAAGGACATGAGGAAACATCCTATACACTGGCTGATATCACTGCACAGCCGCGTCAGACGATTTCAACACCGGTTTGGAGCGGTCTGGAGAAAGACGGGCGCCGGTACTCTCCATTCACGGTAAATACGGAATACAGTATTCCATGGCGGACGCTGACCGGCAGACAGAGTTTTTACCTTGACCATGAAATGATGCTCGATTTCGGAGAGGGATTGCCGACCTATCTCCCGCCGGTCAATAAAGGACCATATGTCAAAGGCGAGAATGAGCCGGAGCATGAAGAGCCGTCTATCACTGTTCGCTATTTGACTCCGCACCAAAAATGGGGCATTCACACCATGTTTACTGAATCCTCCCCAATGGTTCAGTTGTTCCGGGGCTGGCAGGTTGTCTGGATGAACGAAGAAGACGGAGCATCCATCGGGTTGCATGATAATGACTGGATCGAAGTCTATAACCGGAATGGTGCCATAGCTGCCAGAGTCGTCCTGACATATCGTATACCAAGGGGAACAGCGTATATGTATCACGCACAGGACCGCACAATGGGCGTTCCGGGCACAACGGTTACGAAGAAGCGTGGCGGGACACATAATAGCGTGACACGAATCACACAAAAACCAACCCATATGATTGGTGGTTATTCCCAATTAAGCTATGGGTTCAACTACTACGGAACAACCGGAAGCCAGCGGGATACGATTGCGGTCATCAAACCGATGAAGGAGGTAAATTGGCTTGAGAGTTAAAGCACAAGTTGCAATGGTGATGCACCTGGACAAATGTATCGGCTGCCACACATGCTCCGTTACATGCAAGTCAACATGGACCAATCGTCCGGGGACGGAATATATGTGGTTTAACAACGTCGAAACACGGCCAGGCGTCGGCTACCCGCAGGAATGGGAAAACCAGGATTATTACAAAGGTGGCTGGGAGCTGAAAAATGGTAAGCTCCGGCTGCGGGCGGGTGGCCCAATCACCAAGCTGATGAACATCTTTTACAACCCAAATATGGGAACTATGGACGATTATTACGAACCATGGACGTATGATTATGAACATTTGATTGATAGCCCGAAATCAGAAAACCTGCCAGTGGCCAGACCGAAGTCCATGATTACCGGCAATTACATGGACAAGCCGGAATGGGGGTCGAACTGGGATGACGACCTTGCCGGCGGAAGTGAAGTGGTTTCGCGCGATCCGAACGTGAAAGGACTGCAGGATCACATTGCCATGGAGTATGAAAAGACGTTTATGATGTATCTTCCGCGCATTTGTGAACATTGCCTGAACCCTTCCTGTGTGGCTTCCTGTCCATCAGGGGCCCTATACAAGCGTGATGAGGACGGCATTGTTCTGGTAGACCAGGAGGAATGCCGCGGCTGGCGTTTCTGCATGAACGGGTGTCCGTATAACAAGGTGTATTATAACTGGAATACCCACAAAGCGGAAAAGTGCAATTTCTGCTATCCAAGAACAGAGGCAGGGCTTCCGACTATCTGTTCGGAGACATGTGTCGGACGAATTCGCTATATCGGTGTCGTTCTATATGATGCTGACAGAGTTAAGGCCGCAGCATCGGTTGAAGACCCGCAGGATTTGTATGAGGCACAGTTGAATTGCTTCCTGGATCCGTTTGATGATGACGTCATCAAAGCAGCAAAAGAAGCCGGCATTAATGAGGAGTGGATTAAAGGCGCACAAGAATCGCCTATTTATAAGATGGCGATGAAGTGGAAAATCGCGCTTCCGCTGCATCCAGAATACCGTACACTGCCGATGGTTTGGTATGTGCCGCCACTCAGCCCGATTATGAACCATATTACAAATGAGGAGGAGCTTAATACGGATGGCTATATCCCGGCCGTCGACCAGATGCGGATTCCAATCAGTTATTTGGCTTCGCTTCTCTCTGCAGGTGATACGTCTGTCATCCGGAAAGTCCTTCTGAAACTGACAGCCATGCGTGTACACATGCGTTCTGTTAATGTTGGCGGAATTGATGAGCTTGGCAAAAGCAAATTGCTGGAAGAGGCAGGGACGGATGTAGAAACGATTGAGGAGATGGCACGTCTCTTAGGAGTGGCGAAGTACGATGAACGCTTTGTCATTCCAACCGGTCGCAGGGAAATGGATGATGACCTGCATTACCGCCAGGGGGCATGCAGTCTGGAAGACCTTGCACCACCAGAAGGAATGGTAACGTATCCGTTTGAAAGGGGAAATTAAATGAAAGCCTATCAACAGACAGTGTTAATGGCTGCCTCACGCCTGCTCGGTTATCCAACACGTGAAGACCTGTATGACGTGGAGACCCTAGTGAAAACAATGGACGGTCCGGAATCGGTCAAGCAGATGCTCCGGGATGCGGCAGAGTCTATCTGCCGCAAGCCGCTCCATGATTTAGAGGAGCTGTATGTGGCCACATTTGATTTGAATGAAAAAGCAGGCCTGTATCTTTCTGCACACGAGTTCGGCGACAGCCCGAAACGCGGCGCAGCGCTCATTAAGCTGCAGAAGACAGTCAACCAGGCCGGGTATGAACGGGTCGGTGATGAATTGGCCGATTATATCCCGATGCTGTATGAACTCATCGCCGTCACAAGCGACGATGTGAACCATGAGCGGCTGCTCAAACGTCTTGGTGCAGTCACACAGCGGATTTTTAACCACTTGCCGGAAACGAACCCGTATTATGGTATTTTTTCCGTTCTGATGCAGGAGATTTTCGAACAGCCATCGGAATCTGACTTGGAAAAAATGGAGCGGGAGCGTGAAGAAGCGGATCTCGAGGAACTGCCATACCCGATTATGTATAACTGATGCCGGCGGATCCGGCGCATTCGCTGCACTGATACAACTGGCTAGCTTGATGAAACAAATTGCTACCCAACCAACAGCAGGAAGGAGGTGGGATGATGGAAGCTATATTTTGGTGGGTTATTTTTCCGTACATCGCCCTGGCTATCATGATTTTTGGAAGCATTTATCGTTTTGCACACAGGCAACTGACGTGGGTTGCGCCGTCAACGGAGTTTTTTGAGAAAAAATGGCTGAAGATCGGGTCACCGCTGTTTCATTATGGGCTGCTATTTGCGTTTATAGGTCATGTGATGGGGATGGTTATTCCACAGGGATTTTATCATTGGATTGGTGTGTCAGATCACATGTATCATATCTTGGCAATTTACGCCGGGGGTCTCGCCGGGCTGATGGTCGTTGCCGGTGCCGTCATTTTGCTTATCCGCAAAATGACCATTGACAGAGTCCGGGTGCATGCCACATTTGCAGACTTTTTTTCCGTGATCAGCCTAATTATTGTCGCCGGCCTCGGTGTTTATGTGACGCTTGTGTACAACACAACCGTTGTTGCTTATGAATACCGGGAAACCATTGGCCCTTGGTTCCGCAGCTTGTTTGTTTTCCAGCCGAAGTATGAGCTAATGCGAGCAGTTCCATTCGTATTCCAGCTGCATGTGATTACGGCGTTTGCATTGTTTGCATCTATTCCGTTCACACGGCTCGTCCATTTGTACAGTGCACCTGTGCATTATCTGAACCGGCCGTACCAGCAGTACCGGTCAAGATCCGCCTTTAAACGGAAAGGAATTTAATCTATGCACGGTTCTGCCGTGAAAAAAAGGTATCCGCGTCCTACTGGATATCTTTTTCGTTTTCCGGTTGATAATGGCCGGCAACCGGTTGATATTTTTGTTTTTCGGTTGATTCCCGCCCGCAACCGGTTGATATATTCGTTTTCCGGTTGATAATGGCCGGCAACCGGTTGATATTTTTGTTTTCCGGTTGATTCCTGCCCGCAACCGGTTGATATTTTTGTTTTCCGGTTGATTCCCGCCCGCAATCGGTTGATATATTCGTTTTTCGGTTGATATTCGCCCGCAGCTGGTTGATATTTTTGTTTTTCTGGTTGATTCCCGCCCGCAACCGGTTGATATGATGCTGCCATAATCCAGAAAAAAACTGACCCGGTATTTCCGGATCAGCTCTCGTTTATTTATATGGACTGTTTAAAAAGAACAAGGCAATTGTGCCGGGGCCAGCGTGTGCGCCGATTGTTGCTCCGACCATTTCAATCAGAATTGCGTCGGTGCCGAATCTTTCTTTAATCATGTCTGCCAGCTTCTCTGCAGTCTCCAAATCATCACCATGACTGATGCCAATGGTCTGATTGGAAAAATCCGTGCCGCGCTCTTCCATGATTTCGAGCATCCGTTTCAGTAATTTTTTGGAGCCGCGTATTTTTTCCAGTGGAACGAGTTTGCCGTCTTCTACATGTAGAATCGGTTTAATATTGAGAAATGATCCGACAAATGCGGCTGTTTTGCTGACACGTCCGCCGCGGTATAAATAGTCAAGATCGTCGACAGTGAATATGTGTTCCATATGGTTTGCATGGTAACGGGCGGTTTCAATAATTTCATCAGTACTTGCTCCGTCTTTGGCAAGTTTGGCTGCACGAAGAATGATAAGTCCATAGCCGATGGATGCACATTTTGTGTCGATGACATGCAAATCAGCATCCGGCCATGTCTCTTTCACTTCCTGTTCCATCATTTTGGCTGTCTGGAAGGTGCCTGACAGCCCGGATGAAAAGGCTAAATACACTAACGGTTGATTCGCTTCGGCGTATGATGTGAAAATAGTTTTAAAGGTCTGCGGAGATACTTGGGATGTTTTTGGGCTTTTTCCTTCCCGCATGGCTTCATAGACGGATTTTGGCTGTATTTCTTTGCCGTCTTCCAATTCCTGTCCATCAAGATGAACGGTTAATGGTACCATTTCAATGTTATATGCTTTATAATGTTCCTCGGATAAGTCACATGCAGAATCAGCGAGAATGACGGTATTCATTTTTTCACCTACATTTCGATTTTGAAATATGTGTGTTTCCTTTAGTTTAAATCGACAGGAAAGGATAGTCAAAGAAAGTTATGGGATGCAGGGGTAGGATTGGACAATGTGAGAGGAGGGAAATGATGTTTCTAGTTGAGGCAAAGCGGATTGTTATTGTGATATTCGGAGCTGTTCTGAATGCCCTGTCACTGAACTTTTTCCTAATTTCGGCGAATGTTTATGCGAGTGGCTTCACGGGTGCTGCGCAGCTCATTTCGAGTATTTTTAACGATTTTATCGGGATTGGGCTGTCCACTGGTATTATTTTGTTTGTGCTAAATATTCCGGTTGCAGTGCTCGGCTGGTTTAAGGTTGGAAAAGGGTTTACCATCTATAGTGTCATATCGGTTATCGTCACGACAATCTTTTTGGAGGTTTTGCCAGTTGTGGCGCTTTCTGAGGACATTATATTAAATGCTGTATTTGGCGGTGTTCTTGGCGGTGCCGGTGTCGGGATTACGCTGAAGCATGGTGCCTCAACCGGTGGGATGGACATTGTGGCGATGGTATTATCCCGCATGAAAGACAAGCCGATCGGCACCTATTTTTTGACGCTCAATGCAATCATTATTGCCATGGCGGGTATCTTGTATGAGCCGGAAAACGCATTGTATACATTGCTGACACTGTATGTCACGACACGCGTCATTGATGCGCTCCATACACGGCATGAAAAAGTGACCGCAATGATTATTACACATAAGGCGGAAGAGTTGCAGAAAGCAATCCATGATACAATGGTCCGCGGAATCACTATTCTTCCGGCCAAAGGTGCATACTCACGAGAGGATAAAAACATGATGTACCTTGTTGTCACAAGGTATGAATTGTATGATCTGGAACGGATTATTGGCGAGGTTGATCCGAACGCGTTCACCAATATTGTGCAGACAACGGGTATATTCGGATTCTTCCGGCGGGATTAAGAATATCAGGATGTTTTCGTAAACTTCAGAGGTGATATAAACTGCGACGAAGTAAAGATCACTTTCGCGACGTTAGTTTTAGTGATGATTGAGTGCTTGGATTTCGCTCCGGCAGAATACTTCGCTTTCACCCACAGGGCATAAGCGCGACATCTGCTCATCTTGCTTTTCGCAGTGTCTTCTTTACCGCGGGCACGGCTTCAGCCTCCGTGGCGGAAAACCGCCGCTGCTCAGGTCTAGACACGTGCTGTTCCCGCAGGAGTCTACGTATTTTGCCTACGCTGGTAGTGGTGTTCTGATTAACGTTTACTTATTACTTTTTGCCCATTTCAAGCAATGGCGCAACATAGTGAAGGAAATGCACGTAGACTCCTGCGGGAAAGCGAAGACGATGAGACCCCGCAGTGAGTGGTTTTCTCACGAGGAGGCTCATCGCGAGCTTAGCGGCAAAGAAGACACTGCGAAAACGAACAACGTGAGTTTGAGCAGATGTCGCGCTTGTACCCGGAGTGGTGAAAGCGAAGTGTATTTCTGGAACGGTGGTCCAACCATCTTTTCAATCTACGTCGCAGTTTATAAATTGTTAAGCAGGAATTCTTTAGAGCGAAGCAAAATCAACAGTCTTTTAGAACAAATAAAAGGAGTAATCAATGATGCGAAAGTGGGCGTTTATCGCGTTTGCAGCCATTGTACTGACGGCATGCAGCAATGCGGATGAATCGGTTGAAGAAAAAGAAACAGACAATGCACAAAACCAGAACGAGCAGGCAGAAGACACAACGACGGTTACATTCAGAAAAATGGACGTAACAGTGGAGGAAGATACGATTCAGCTGTCCGGCGAGGCACAAACAGATGCGAACAACATTTATTTCACCTTCAAACAGGGAGATAATGTACTGGTGGATGACAACCAGATTGAACTGGAAAAGAATGAACAGGGATGGGCGTCTTTTTCGATTGGACTGGAACTTAACGAAAAGATAAAAAATACAGAGGAAGTCCCGATTGTCATATTGTATGGCAAAAATGACAGTGGGGAAAAAATGGATAAGAATCACGTCCCTGTCGACCTGAGTTCACTGGAGTGAGGGATGCAAGAGAACGAAAAAAGACAGCAGTCTGTGTACTGCTGTCTTTATGTATCCATTAACAGGTTTCTGTGTCTTAGTACCCGTATTTTTCAAAAACTTCCATTACCTGTGGCTGAACCTCGTCCCATTCCACATCAAAACCTTTATTTACTGTAATAAAGTTCTGATAGCCAAAGACGTTATCGACACCGTTCAGTTCCATTAGGTCATTTAAAATGGCATGTTCACTTGTATCTCCGGGCATAACCGAAATGCTGCTTTCACCTTGAAAAATAAGGCTGTCCGTTGTGAATTTAAGCGCATTTGGGTTCGGTGTAGACTCCGCTCTTACTCCCATGTTCATTCCCTCCATCATTATCCATACTTGATTTTTATCATAGCATAAAAACGGACAAAAAGAAAAGAAAAAACACCCTTATTCGACAAAGGTGAATAAGGGTGATGCTCGTGTGTGTTATAATCCCCGCTTCATCCTAATGATGTGCGCAGAATCCGTAACCCACCGTGCATTTTTTTGATTTGTTCAAGCTCAGCAAATGTTGTGGAGGTTATTGCAATTGGTTTTTTTGCTGCAATTGCTGTTCAAGCTGTTGTAGCTGCTGCTGTTCTTCAGAGGATGCCTGGTTTTTCGCAGCCTGGATAGCGTTTTGTGCCGCCTGCTTTTCCTGCTGGTTCGCATTGGCTTTATTGTTTGCCAGAGCATTGACTGCTTCTCGGGCCCGCTGCATCATGTTGTTTTGCTGTTGCATTTAAAACCCTCCCATTGGATTGCTGTCCGATTTCTCCCGTTCACGTTCGGCTTCTGAATAACGCATTTTGTACGGGAATCGTTCAGCATGTTGTCTGACAGAGTCTTCACTGTTCTGGCTGAAGCGTCTTGATTTACTATGCTTTCCCATCGGTAACTCCCCCCGCGGAATGCCTTACCGGGTCTCATGGATTTCATGGATCCGGCAGAATCCTGCATTGATGGAACTGCAGCCTATAATGAAGTGAACGCCTTTGGAAGCGTTCATTTGTAGTTTGACCTGATTGTCGTCAGCTATGTCAGGAAAAATTTAGATGGTTTTCGGCTGGAGTTTTAAATAATCCTCAAGAAAAAGGCTGATCCCATCTTGCTCATTTGTGTCAGTCACATGTTTGGCAACGGCTTTTAATTCATCAATCGCATTGCCCATAGCTACACCGGTACCGGCATAACCAAGCATTTCAAGGTCATTGTCTTCATCGCCAAATGCAATAATCCGATCTTTTGGGATATGATAATAATAAGCGACTTTTTCAAGACCGACTGCTTTGTTGAGCCCCTTCTTAACGATTTCGATAATATTCCACGGCGCGCCCCATTTCCGGTGTTCAATCAGTTCTGCGTGGTAATCATCCAAGTGCGTCCGGATGGATTGAATATTTTCTTTTTTCGGGTGGATTAGCAGTGATGTCGGATCATCCTCCAGTTTGTTTTTCAAGCTGCCGATGGTGAATGGGGAGTCCTGGCGAGTTGCTTGAAATATGTCGATGATTTGCTCATCATACCGATCTAAGTAAACATTGTCCATCACTTCTGCCACAATATTATGAACCGTCAGATCATAGCAGGCACTGATGATCTTTTGCGCAGTCCTTATTGGCATTGGATTGTGCAGCACATCCCATTTGTCATCTGTTGGGTGGTGGATCAGCGCCCCATTGAAATTGACCATCGGTGTGTTCAGCCCAAGTTCATAGTAATAATCAATGCTGGCGCGGTGCGGTCGTCCGGTGGCAATGACGACGATGTGACCGTCTTCTATAGCTTTTTGAAGCGTCCGTTTGTTTCGTTCGCTGATGGTTTTATCATCCGTCAGCAACGTGCCATCCAAATCCACTGCGATTAAATGCTGTTTTATTTCCATTATTTTTCACCTCGTATGCTCTTTAGTTTACCACGCATTAACGGGCTGTAAAACCCCCACCTCTATACAATCAGAAAGACAGAAACGTGAAGGTGGGGGATAAACAGCCCGTAAATTCCTGATTCGTTCAACTAACAATCAGTGGGAGATAAAAACTCCCACTGATTGACGTTTCACTTTATAAGGCTTACTGTAATATGTAAAGGATACGTTTGCATTTTACAAAAACTTCATATTATGATGATGGGGAACAGCCAACAGAAAGAAGGGAAAAATCATGATCGGGATACAGAACACAACATTGGCATCTATTCCCAGTTTAATCGTTGCCGACCAGGCACAAGAACAAGAAGCGCTGCCGGTACTTACATACTTTCACGGTTTTACCAGTGCCAAAGAACATAATTTGCCGCTTGCATACTTGATGGCCGCCAAAGGCTACCGGGTTATCCTTCCTGACAGCATGTACCATGGGGAGCGGGAAACGGAAATTTCCACCAAGCAAAAGCAAATTTCTTTTTGGAACATTGTTATGCAGAATATCCAGGAACTGAAAAGCATCAAGGAAGCACTAGAAGAAAAAGGCCTTCTGCAGGACGGTCGGTTTGGTGTTGCCGGGACAAGCATGGGCGGTATCACGACTGCTGCGGCTTTGACGGAGTATCCATGGATTCAAACAGCAGGGGTCCTGATGGGGTCTCCGAAGATTACGACCTATGCCAAAACGTTGGTGGACAGCTTCCGAAAAGAAGGCGATCTGCCGGTGAGCGATAACATGATTGAACAGCTGTACGAACAGCTCAAGCGTTATGACTTGTCCGAACACATGGATAAATTGAATCAACGTCCAGTACTGTTCTGGCATGGGGATAGTGATGCCGTCGTGCCGTTCGATCACTCGTATACATTTTATGATGAAGCACGGCAACATTATGCAAATCCGGAAAAAATTCGCTTCATTAAAGAATCAAATCGCGGACACAAGGTGAGCCGCCATGCTATACTGGAGACAGTAAAATGGTTTGAAGAGTACTTGTAGCAGGCTCTATTACACTTGTGAAAATTGGCTGACGTGTGATGCAAATCATTTAAAAATGTACTTGTTTATGTTTAAATAAAGGCAGGAACAATTGAAGGAGGGTTATTCATGGATGAGGCGCTGAAGGAAAACATCATTGGCGGCCTGGAGAATGTCATTGACCCTGAACTGGGAATTGACATTGTGAATCTCGGATTGATTTATAATGTCGACCTGAATGACGAAGGCCTCTGTACCGTTACAATGACACTGACCGCAATGGGCTGCCCACTGGCCGGCCATATCGAGCAAGACGTCCGCCGGTCACTTTCCGATATTCCTGAAATTAAAGAAATTGATGTCAACATTGTCTGGGATCCGCCTTGGGATAAAGATAAAATGTCACGTTATGCAAAAATTGCACTTGGCATTCCGGATTGATGACGGCAGGATTTACAGGAAGGTTGATTCATGTAACAGTGGATCGGCCTTTTTTTGTAACAATGGAAATTATAAATTATGGTTGACCTTAAACGAAGGAAGAGGGTATTGAATGCTGGTTTGTCAGGTTACTGGCTATAAGAATTCCGGAAAGACCTCCGTTATGAACGAATTAATCCGGTACTTTTCCAAAGAAAACCTGAAAGTTGGGTCCCTGAAGCACCATGGTCATGGTGGCGAGCCAGATATGGTGGAAGGAACAGACAGCCAGGGACATCTCGAATCTGGATCCGTCATCAGTGGTGTCCAAGGAGAGAATACCACACAGCTGACAATCTCCATGCCACTGGAACTGGATGAACTGATTCAAATGTACCGCCGATTTCCCCTTGATTTGTTAATGGTGGAAGGCTATAAACAGGCGGCATACCCTAAAATAGTGCTTATTAAGAATGAAGCGGACCTATCGCTTTTGCAGGAGTTATCAGCTATAATAGCCGTAGGAACATGGGATGCGAAAATGGCGGTTAATTTAGACATTCCTGTGTTCGACATGAATAGCCTGGAAACGAACATACCGGCACTCGCTGATTGCATAAGAAGGGATTTATGATGGACAAAAACTATTGGATAACGGAAGAGCCGATTGATCCGGCAGACTGTATTGGGAAAGTTACCCGCAATGAAGCAGGAGCTGTGAACACGTTTATTGGCACTGTCCGTGAGTTTACGAAAGGCAAGCGGACACTTTTTCTCGAGTATCAGGCCTATGTCCCGATGGCTGAAAAGAAGCTGGCACAAATTGGTTCGGAGATACAGGAAAAATGGGGCAATGCCGATATTGCTATTGTCCATAGGATTGGACGGCTGGAAATAACGGACATAGCAGTTGCCATTGCAGTATCAACCCCGCACCGTGCTGATGCATTTGATGCGAGCCGCTACGCCATCGAACGGATCAAAGAAATCGTTCCAATCTGGAAAAAAGAGCATTGGGAAGACGGCACAAAATGGATCGGCGACCAGAAAGAAAATACATCATATGATGCCAAAATTCCTTCCGAGGAGGAGATGCGTGATGATTAATGTCCTGTTTTTTGCCGAACTGCAGGAATCGGCTGGGCGCGATAAGGTTACAGTGGAAGCGGATGGCGTATCTGTGAGTGAACTGAAATCCAGATTGTCATCGACGTATGAACTGAACAATCTGGATTATGCGATGATCGCGGTCAATGAAGAATATTCACAGGAAGACACTGTGGTGAAGAGCGGGGATGTCGTTGCGTTTATTCCGCCTGTGAGCGGGGGATGAGATAAGGATAAGCACCGTTTGGCTTTTGGATCTGGCGGTGTTTTTTCTCTTATTGTTAGTTTCTTCAACAATACGAACGGGCCATTAAAAATGAAAAGGGTGTCGAATATGTTTTTAATTTCCGTAGCAACAATGCTTATCTGGATTGCGGTATCCCGTGAGACTGTAAAACCTTCAAAGGAAATAAACTGGCGAAAAACAATAACTTTAATGTCTACAGGTTCCTTATTAACACTAGTCCTGTCCTTTTCACTCTTTCAAGACATCCCATTTTTAAAATAGTTTTGTTTAAGTTGCCATGAATAAAAAAAACCGCTATATAGAATTACAGCAGTTTTTTTATATTGTTATTAGTCAAGATTGATATCCAGAATCCTACCTGTATTACGATCGACATCCACTTCATATTTCACACCTTGTTGAGTTACGATTTCCACCTCATAAACTTGCATACCGTTCTTTGTATCCAATTCTGCACTAACTACATCCCCAGGAACCTGCTGTACGGCTATATTTATCCCTTCTATAATGTTAATTTGGCGATTCCAATTTTGTCTATAACTATATCCTTGATTTGGCCAGTTCGCATACCCAATTGGACCCCAATAATTATACATAACGATTCCTCCTCAGCGTTAATTATTACTCTTTAGTATGTTATGCATACACTCAGATTAGGTGTTATTCACACCACGTGTCCTTGATTTTTTTACAAGGATTTGGTTATTCTTTGTATTAATGAGTAGATAAAATCAGAAAGGAAGATAAAGTGTCAGAAATAAAAGATGAAATCATTTTAAGAGGACTTAAAGAAAATAATTTAAAAAATGTAGATGTAAACATACCAAAAGAAAAAATCAATGTTTTTACTGGTCTTTCAGGCTCGGGAAAGAGCTCAGTTGTTTTTGATACATTAGCAACAGAAAGCAGAAGGCAAATGACTTTGAATTATCCTCTCTATGTCAGAAATCAAATGCCAAGATACGAAAGACCCCATGCCGATCTTATGCAAAATTTAAGCCCGGTTGTAGTAGTAGAGCAAAGACCTGCAGTAGGCAATTCCCGCTCAACAGTTGGCACCTATATGTATAAATCCATTGATTAGACTTTTGTTCTCACGAATAGGTAATCCATCAATCGATTCTGCTACCGATTTTTCGAGCCAAAGTTCCTTTGGTAGATGTCCAGAGTGTGGTGGATATGGGGAGGTAATTGCCCCAAATCTAAATAAGTTTATTGATTACGACAAGTCACTTCGAGATTATGCAGTGAAGTTTAAACCATTATCACCTTCAGGTTGGCAAGGCAGATGGATGATGACTGGCGGACTATTCGATCCGGATAAACCGATAAAAGACTATTCCGAAGAAAGTTTTAGCCTATTAATATATGGTCCTCCGGAAGGCGAAAGAGTCTTTGCACCGTTTCATACCAAACATGGACCTCAAGATCATGAGTGGGATGGGTTATTGCCCAGATTTACGCGCCTTTATATAAATAGAGATATCTCAAAGTTAAAACAAGTATCTCAAGATGACGTCTTAGCAGTATCCACACATTCTTTATGCCCGACCTGCCAGGGTTCAGGCCTGAATCCAAAAGTGTTGGAATGTAAAATAAATGGCTTAAATATTGCAGAATACGATCAATTAGAACTTACAGAATTACTGGAAGAACTAACTAAAATAAAAGATCCTATCGGCGAATCTATAGCACTACAGGCAATCCCACATATAAAACAACTAGTTGAATTAGGATTAGGATATTTAAGCCTATCAAGAAAAATGGGTACCCTGCCCGGCGGTGAAGCTCAAAGGGTGAAAATCGCTCGTCATTTAGGGAGCAGTCTAAACAATATCACATACATTTTCGACGAACCAAGTGCAGGACTCCATCCAGAAGAAGTAGATATGTTAATACAGATGCTAAAAAGTATAAAAGATCACCATAATACCGTAATGGTCATTGAGCACGATCTGTCGGTCATAAAAGCAGCAGATGAAATAATAGAGATGGGCCCGGGAGCAGGTGTCAATGGAGGAGAAGTTGTCTATCAGGGAAAGCTGGAAGGATTAAAAAACTCTAAGGCTGCAACAACCCTCAACCACGAGCTGAAAATAAACAAACATCCAAGGGAAATAGAAAGTTATTTTACAATAAACAGAGCAAGTCATAACAACTTAAAAGAAATAAGCGTCAATATTCCTAAACATGTCTTAGTCTCTATATGTGGTGTCTCTGGTTCAGGTAAAAGCTCCTTAATGTTGGAAGCCTTCCCAGAAAGTTATCCAGAAACCATCATGGTAGGTCAAGGCAGTATAGGCATCTCCAGCCGTTCGACACTCGCGACATATATGGGCATCATGGATGATATCCGCACCATATTTTCAAAAGAGACAGGACAACCAGCGGGTTTGTTTAGCTTTAACTCCTTGGGCGCATGTCCTTACTGCAAAGGAAAAGGCGTCACGACCCCTGACGTCGCATTTGCAGATCCGGTGACTATTCGCTGTGAGGCATGTTACGGCATGAGATATTCAGACGAAGCATTGTCATATCGCTATCGCGGTAAAAATATAGCGGAGATTTTAGAGTTAACGATAGACGAGGCTATGAACGACTTTAACATGCCCAAGATCATAAAAAGAATGAATACGCTAAAAGACGCAGGATTAGGGTATCTAACCTTAGGACAGACGACAAGTTCTCTCAGCGGCGGAGAAGTTCAGCGTCTAAAACTGGCAAGCCACTTACAAAAAGAAGGACAAATTTACATATTAGATGAACCATCCTTAGGACTGCACATAAAAGATAATGGAAAACTCTTAGACGTATTTCAAAGCCTTGTCAACAGAGGCAATTCCGTTATCATTATCGAACACAATCCGGACTTTATAGCAGCGAGCGACTGGGTCATCGAATTAGGTCCAGGCGGAGGAAAACAAGGTGGACATATGATATTTGAAGGCACACCGGAAGAGATGTTATCGGCAGACACATTGACAGCGCAAGGCTTAAAGGATGGAGTTGCAGAACATCGGGAGAGCTAGATTGAATAGTGCGTTCTCATGTAGCGAACAGTGCCAGGCACCGTTCGATTAAGATCAGCGCCCATTTTTCATCTAATGAGTCATTTTTCTGAATAGGTTGTGTTAAAATTGAATTAGGATATTACTGTTTTTAAGGGGGGTCATTTGTTGGAATTGGAAGAGAAAGATGGTTACTTTACAGCCAATAACGCTGAAGAATTGCTTTCCGCGTTAAAGAATAAAGAATCTCATATTATAATTCAGGAAGACTTTAAAAAAGAGTTTGAGGAAAACACGCAACTGCCACTTACGGAAAATGAACAAATGGGATTTCAACTGGGATTCCGCGGTACAGCAGGTATTTGGGGAGAAATTATTTTTCAAGTTATTAATAAATTCAGCAAGGGAAGTAGACAACAAAAGAAAATTGACAGCAAGCTCCGCAAATACAGCTTAAAAAAATCCTAAATTGCAATAGTAAATGCAACACCCTTTGTGAAACCGCTATATAAGGTTTTCCTTGTAATTT
>NZ_JBHUNA010000027.1:0-22583 GCF_042685205.1 Lentibacillus juripiscarius | reverse complement strand
AACACAGCAGTTAAGCTCTCCAGCGCCGATGGTAGTTGGGGCCTTGCCCCTGCGAGAGTAGGACGCCGCCAGGCAAAACGAAAATCCAGTGTACGAATTCTTTCGTACACTGGATTTTTTTATGTACCGTGTTGTTGAATGGAATGGAAGATGTGAGATTCGAATAGCTGTCTGCGGGACAGATATCTTTTTGCTTCTGTCGGAAATAATAGGTGTGACGCGAGCCAAAAAAGGCCTCAAGACCGCTTCTCGAAACCCAAATGAGGATATCTACCGTCAAGAAAAGTCTTGAGACCGCTTCTCGAAACCCAAATGAGGACATCTACCGTTAAAAAAGGTCCCGAGTCCGCTTCTCGAAACCCAAATGAGGATATCTACCGTCAAAAAAGGCCTCGAGACCGCTTCTCGAAACCCAAACGAGGATATCTACCATTAAAAAGGGTCTTGAGACCGCTTCTCGAAACCCAAACGAGGATATCTACCATTTAAAAAGGTCTTGAGACCGCTTCTCGAAACCCAAATGAGGATATCTACCGTTAAAAAAGGTCCCGAGAGTGCTTCTCGAAACCCAAATAAGGATATCTACCGTCAAAAATGGTCCCGAGCGTGCTTCTCTCGTCAAAAATGAGGGCAGCGAACGTCGGGTCTTGAGAATACTTCTAGCTGCCAAGACAGAATTCAGGTAGCAAAGAAAGCATTTAAAGACCGGATATCTTTGCGCAGATGTAACCTCCCCTTCCCATGCTGCTCGGCTGGGAATTTTTTCCGGCAGTGAGGCAAGACAGCCCTCCTTTCCATGCCGATTAGCCAGGAAGGGGGGAAGTTTTAATTCAAAAATAAATAGGTCTCATTTGCTGAGAGGTAATGTCAAATATAGAAGGTTCCAAAAAATGGCGTATTCGGCCATCCCGTTGTCAAATTGTGTGTATCAAAAGAGCATTATAAACTAAAAAGGATTGCACAGAACAAGGGAATGGATTATTCGTATGAGTTGTAGTGGTTGGCGACATGCATCCAATCTTCTACAAATAATGGCCACAGGTTAGGGCGGCGTCTTGCTGCTAGTGGGTGGTACCCCACTGCTGTTCGATACCCTTTTACATAGTGTGTGGACCCACGTAAAGTTTTCACATCGGAATCAGGATCTTGGAAAAACGATTGGACTGCTGTGTTTCCTAAGCAAAAGATAAAGGCGGGCTGTTTGACCTGTAGCTGGTGCTGAAGGTGAATCATACAGGTTTGACGGGCCTTTTCTTTATTGTAGGCTCGCACAGGTTTTCTTTTTAAAATGAAAGTCACATATATGTCTTTCATGCATAATTCTGCACGATTGGCAGCTTTCTGCAGTGTTTGTCTAGTCCCGCACACAAATGGATTTCCCTCGCGATCTTCACGAGCTCCTGGATTATCAAGAATTACCATGATGGGTGCATTAGGATTGCCTTCACCCCAGACCATACGTGATCCATGTTTGTCAAGGCCACATTCATTGCATGTTTGAAGGTGTTCAGGAGTTGGTTCTTCCGGCCACACAACAGGACAAAAGTCTGACATTGTATTCCACCTCCAATCCGTTTTTATACTGTTATTAGTATACCTTTCCCCAGATTATTTATTTAGATGAATTGACTCTTAGGATAATCGGTTGTTCCTCTAGCACAGGGCTTGTACTTTCTTTGGCACTGATAGATTAGGGACTAAGGGAATATCCAAATTCATGTTTTCACATAAAATGGTATAGTATTGAAAACAAAGGCAGAATGAATTTGAGAAAAACATAGTTGGAAGAATTACTGGGGGGAAACGAGAATGGTAATCAGAAAAGCCACGTCCAGCGAATTACAAATGATACAAGATCATTCAGAGATCGTAAAGAAGGAAGCGACCGTGGGAAATGTTGAAGCAAACAGGGAAAAAGTAATCCAAATGGTGTCCCAGATATTATCGGCTGGTGGGTATTATCTCGTCCATGCTGAAAATAATGAGGTCAAAGGCTGGATTGGTATTGGAAAGACTTTTAACTTTTTACTGGATGAAATGCACGGGATCATTCCGGAACTTTATGTTATTCCACGCTACCGCAAACAGGGAATTGCCGGTGAATTATGCAAGGAAGCGTGCAGACAGTTGAAAATAGAAGGTTATAAAAAAGTACAATTAAATGTGTTTAAAGGCAACCATGCAAAAAAACTATATGAGAAACTTGATTTTTATGAAGTGTCTTCATTAATGGAAAAAGAGCTATAGAGAAAGAGAGTGTTGGAGGCGAAAGCCGGTTATCCAATCGATGGATTACTGGCTTTTCCTGTGGTTCCATCCCAGGAGTGGCTCTCGGTTCATATGCACGTTACCGCTAGCTGATTCTGATGATTGTGGCAGCTTTGACCGATATTATCCATGGGGCAGATTTCGGTTTGCTAAAAGTTAGCTATCCGCTAAGTGCCCACGGTTCTCATTTTATTGTAATTTTCTTCATATTTCTGATAAAATTTCAGTATATTTAGTATTAAAAAATTTTGGATTGGAGAGGAGGATTTTTTAATGGCATCACGTTCCAAGTTCCAGGATCCGGGTCTCATTTTAACTGCTGTACTTGTTATTTATGCTGCATTTGTCTTTATCTGGTGGCCGACCGACGTCTATTGGCTCGGTGTATCGCTGGTTGGGTGGCTGATGTTTATCGGTTTGTTTTTTTGGTTTTTGCTGGCAATTATTTATGCTGTATGGATTGAACAAATCGAAGGAACGAACGATTCGTAAAACCGATAGAAAGGAGATGACCGCATATGCAAGTGACGGAGTCTATTATTCTGCTGATTTACCTGATAGCTATGACGCTATTTGGAGTTTATTTCTATAGCCGGGCACGTCAGTCGGAGAATGATTACTTTACTGCCGGGCAAAGCATTAATACATTTGTTGGGGCTTTTGCTATTTTTGCTGCGGTTGCCAGCTCCAGTTCACTGATGGGGGCAGTGGGTTCAGGTGTTGCGATGGGTGTACCTTACTTTTTTACGTATGCTTTTGGTGTCATTGCCATTCTTCCATTTTCTATGTTTCTGGTTTCCGGACAGATTCGCAGGGCAGGTGTGAAAACGCTCCCGGAATACTTTAAACAGCGGTTTGGGAATTCCGTTCAAATGGTTGCGGCCGGGATTGTCGTTGTTGGCATGACGTTTTATATGGTCCCGCAGCTGACAGCGTCTGGCTTGATTGGTTCCCATGTGCTTGGGATAGATTATAAGACGGCGGTAATCGTTCTTGGGCTTGGTTTTACGCTTTATGCTGCCCTTGGCGGTATGTGGGCCATCACATATACAGATTTGATTCAGGGTGCGGTCATGCTGATTGGGATTGTCATCCTGGCACTGTTCATTCTGGCTGATCATAATGGATTTGTTGCACTGATTAATGATGCACTCGCGGCGGATCCGGCTTTTGGGGATGTTACGCAGCCCTGGATGTCGTACTTTGGTCTGTTTATTGCCTTTTTGTGGTTTGGTATTATATCTCCATCTGTTGTTATGCGTAATTTTGCTTCACGTGATGCGAAAACGGCACGCCGATCGGCAATGTGGGCTTGTCTGATTTATTTAGTTCTGTTTCTTGGTGGATTTATGGTTACTTCCGCCGGCGCAAGCATGGGTGTTGTAGATACGCTGGCGAATAAAGACATGATTTTTGTTTCGGTTATTGAGCAGTATCTTCCATCGATTCTGGGCGGTATCATGCTGGCCGGGCTGATGGCAGCCATTATGTCATCGGCCGATGCGATGCTTCTGGCCATTTCGGCAGGGATTGCACATGATATTTACAAAGAACATATCAATCCGAAAGCAACGGAGCGTTTTGTAACCGGTTTAGGGCTTGCAGTAATGATTATTGCCAGTATTGTCGGCATTCTGATTGCAATTGATCCGCCTGGCCTTATCGCAATCATGGTCGGCTGGGTAGGCGGCTTTCTCTTATCAGGCTTTGGCTTTCCGATTGTGCTGGGTCTTTGGTGGAAACGTGCGAACACGACAGGTGCATTGGCTGGGATGCTGGGGGGTGTCATCGTGTTTTTGATACTTGTTGTCGGGCAATGGCTTCCGACAAACGCTGAGCCAATCATTGCCGCACCAGTCTCTCTGCTGCTTTTGATTGTAGTCAGCCTGATGACAGAACCGCCGTCCAAAGCCATTCAGGATCAGGTCGATCACTATCACACGCATCTCAATTAACGATTACGGAAGTGAAGGGGCTAAAATTCATGAAGGAACAGAACACAACGATGACAAGAATTGGGGATAAACTTACCATTTCAGAAACTGAGGCGTATAGGTATGTATACAGGTCCCTTAGTCTCAGAAAGAAGTGGAAACGGTATGTTGATGAAACGTATTTGCGGGAGCACACTGAGGAATGCACATTGATTTATCACCCGATGTGGATTGCGAAAGTACTGGTGATAGCTGACCGGCCGCCTTTTCCCCCGAAAAAGATCCCTAACATGGTGTTCGTTGACGCTGTGTCAGGGTACCGGGGTGTCTTTTCCAAGATACCCCCGCTACAGGAGTGTAAAGAGATGTCAGCTGATGTTGTGCCCATGCGCATTCCGGATGAAGATACCGCTAAAAAATATGTGCACGATGTTCAAGACAAGCAGATCAACCGCTCCTATATTTTAAAAAAGCCCAGGCATGAAATAAGGGATATTTTCCCGGCTTATCTGCCAATGTGGAAAATAGCAGTGCGTAACCACGTACTCAATGAAACATTTTATATCAACGCGAATACCGGAGAACTGGAAACACATATGCAGAAGCGCTGGCAGAATGGACGTGATTTGCTTAAGTGACTGCTTTAGGGCTGGATTTTGGGTACCCGCGTTTCATGATTCAGTTCCCCCGAAGGCAAACCTTGAATCTGGATTTGTCCCGATTCAAGGTTTTAAAAATGAAAAAGTCTTGACCTCAAAAATTCCCTGGTAGATAATGATACCATTCAATTCAGCATTAGTAAAAAGCATGGTATTATATATATAGGTGGTATTATGCTTTTATATATAGTTAAGGAGGAGTTATTGGAATGGGGATTTTGTATGATAAACTGATTGCGGATTTTGACAAAGTTCATAATACGAATGGCATTTCTGGTGAGCGGCTGGCAAAGCGGCTTGATGCGTTGTCTGAAATCGGACTGACCGAAGAAAATGGTTCACATCGTCCTGGGTTTTCAGACGAGGAAAAAGCGGCAAAAAAATTAGTTGCTGAGTGGATGCGTGAAGCCGGTCTTGAGGTGCGTGAAGACGGGGCAGGCAATATTTTCGGGCGACTGGCTGGTCAACAGGACAACCTTCCAGCTATTGTCAGCGGATCCCATCTCGATACAGTACCTAACGGTGGACATTTTGATGGTGTGGTAGGTGTCCTTTCTGCTCTAGAGGTGGCTGAAGCGTGGAAGCAAACTGGGTATCAGCCTGAGAAACCATACGAAGTTGCGGTGTTTACCGATGAAGAGGGCTCCCGGTTTAATGGCGGGCTGCATGGCAGTGAAGCAGTTGTCGGCAAGGGTGATCTGAATGAAAAATTAAAGCAAGTCGATCAGGATGGCAAAACATTTGAACAAGTGCTGGAAGGGATTGGCCTGACAGTGGATGGCTATGCAGCGGCCGAACGTGACGCGGACGAAATTGAAATGTTTGTCGAAGCGCACATTGAACAGGGGAAGCGGCTTGAACAGCAAGGGCTGCCGTGCGGGATAGTTACAGGCATTGCCGGGCCGTGCTGGATGGAATTTACCTTTACAGGGGAAGCAGGTCATGCCGGGAACACACCGATGACAGACCGCAGAGACGCGCTTAGTGCTGCCGGTTCGTTTGTGGCTGAAGTTCCAAAGCTTCCTGGAACGGTTAGTGATTCAGCTGTTGCAACCATTGGAAAGCTGGATGTGCACCCGAATGGGGTCAATGTTATTCCTGGCAGCGTCACCCTTTATACCGATATCCGTGATATTTATGCCGATACAAGGGACGAACTGGTTGATAAGGTATTGAAGCTAGCGGAGCAAATTGCAGCCAGCCACGATGTCCAAGTCGAACATGTTGAGAAAATGCGCACGCCTCCTGTACCAATTGATGAGCAAAAACAGGACTTGCTTGAGGAATCATTCCGCGGGAAAAATATCAAGCCATATAAGCTCCCAAGCGGTGCGGGGCATGATGCGATGATCATTGGTGACAAGTGGCCAGTTGCAATGCTGTTTACCCGAAGTAAAGACGGTATCAGCCATAATCCGGCCGAATGGTCTGACTTAAATGATTGTGTCCAGACAGTGCATGTACTGAAAGACTATTTGGAGAAAGTTCAGGACTGAGAGTACATTGATTTGTGTGATAGGTGATTTTAAAGGTGCCCTCCTGTGAGATTTTTGGACGGGATATACAGCGGTTTTGGGCGTTTTATCGGCGATTCACATATGCGTCACTAGAAAACAGCAAAACATGCGAAAGCCCGGGATAGTACCCGGGTTTTTTTGCGCTCCATGGACTGATCCGGAAGCCGGGTAAAGTGGAATTTCCTGATCATTCCCGCCATATCAACCCCGCTCCATAAACGATATCTCATTTGTTGCACCACCCATAAAAACGTGCTATGATATCCTGGTGACTTCTTGTTCACTAGAAGTAACCCGTTGGTCACAAAGGGGGGGTTCGGAGATGGCACAACGGCACGATGATCTTTTAAATGCAGCTGTTAGACTGTTTCAGCGGCACGGTTTTCATGCGACTTCTGTTGAGGACATCACTAGCGCCTGTGGTATATCAAAAGGCGCTTTTTATAAGCATTTTGATTCCAAAGAGACGATGATTCTGCAATTGCTGCAGCGTTATTATAATGAGATGTTCACGGAAGCGGACCGTTATGCAGAAGGTCTTTCCCATCAGCCACTTTTAAAATTGAAAAAGAAAATTACGATTGAACTGGAAAAGTCGATGGAGTACCGATCGTTTTTTTATGCGCTGATGACGGAATTCCCGCCGCATGAAAAGGGCTCGGTGCCTGAATTCCTAAACCGTATTCACTATGATCACCAGCAGTGGCACACGTACGCAATTATGGAGGCATTTGGTTCCGATACAAAAAATTTGGCCAGGGACTTGACCATTATTATGGAAGGGATTCTCCACAGTTATTTAATGGCGATTATTTGGCGCGGTGCGAATCTGTCACCGGAAAGACTGGGGGACTTTGTTGTGGATTGTATTCATGTTCTTGCTGAAAATGGGGAACGTCTGTCACCAGTGATGCCTGTACACTCCGGAAGCCCATCTGACCAGATGACGATCATGAAGGAAGATTTGAAGGAACTGTATGTAATAGTAGAAGATACTGCTGAAAGAAATCATGCAGAGGATAAGGTATTGCAGACAATTGAACTGCTGATGGAAGAACTAGATCAGGATAACCCACGGGAATTTCTGATTGATGCACTGCTTCAGCAGCTTTATCGCCGGCCAAATCTCAAAAACCGGCTTACAAAGATTTTATCAACTTGGGAAATATGGAAAGGGGATTTGACATGAGTGGAACAGAAGTCTCTTGGGATTTGCAGCCAAAGCAAAAAGCGCTGATGATTGCTGCTTTATTGATAGGCGCATTTATGGGAATTATTAATGAAACATTGCTGGCAACAGCCCTTCCATCCATTCAGGATGCGTTTTCCATCTCACAGGCAAAGGTGCAGTGGATGACAACCGCATTTCTGATGACAAACGGTGTCATGATACCCGTATCTGCATTTTTGATTGATCGGTTCACGACACGGGGGTTGTTCTTAACGGCGATTGGACTATTTGGAAGCGGGACTGTTGTAGCGGCTGTTGCAACCGCTTATCCCGTTCTCCTCCTGGGACGGGTGATCCAGGCAGCTGGTTCTGGCATTATGCTGCCATTACTAATGACGGTGCTGCTGGCAGTCATCTCCGTTGAACGGCGCGGAACGGCAATGGGTATGATTGGGATTGTCATAGCATTCGGTCCGGCGATTGGTCCGACACTGTCCGGCTGGCTGCTCGAGCATTACAGCTGGCGGTCGCTGTTTATAACGGTGCTGCCGATTGTGGCTGTGACCATTACGATTGCAGCTCTCTTTTTGCGTAATGTGACTGATTTACGGAAGCCAAAAATTGATGTGTTATCAATTATTCTGTCGTCCTTTGGTTTCGGTTTGTTTCTATATGGATTCAGCATTGCTTCAGAAAATGGATGGGGCAGTGCCATTGTGCTCGCATCAGTCATTACAGGGGCAGTGGTGATTGGGTTATTCGTTTGGCGTCAGCTCGTTCTGGATACGCCAATGCTCGAGTTTCGGGTGTTTCAATTCCGGATTTTTACACTGGCTATCATTATTACGATGACGGTGCTTGTTTCGCTGATTGGGGCCGAAACATTGCTGCCGCTGTTCATGCAAAACGCCCTTGGTTTTTCGCCTTTGAAGTCGGGGCTAATGCTTTTGCCTGGTGCGGTTGTGATAGGAATTATGTCCCCGATTACCGGACGGCTGTTTGATAAGTTTGGTGCAAAATGGCTTGCACTGATTGGTCTCAGCATCGTGTCGGTTACGACGTTCATGTTTACACGGCTGTCGATCGACACATCGTTCACATATCTATCGGTTATTTATGCGATTCGTATGTTTGGCTTGTCCTTCACGCTGATGCCGGTAATGACGTCTGCCTTGAACCAGCTTCCGCCAAAATGGTATGCGCACGGATCGGCAGTGGCTAATACACTGCAGCAAATTTCTGCAGCGATTGGCACGGCGATTCTCGTGACACTGGTTGCAATGGGAACAAAAAACTTCGATCCTCAGGCAGCCACAACACCTGAACTGATAGAAAAGCAGGCACAGGTATCAGGTTTTGAATGGGCTTTTATGGGCAGCACGGTCCTGTCGGTCATTGCATTGATTCTGGCACTATTTCTGCATCCGCCTAAAAAAGAAAAAGAGATTGTACGCCAGATCCATGGAAATGCCCAGCCAGCTGAATGATGATAGAACAAAAGCGTAAGCGCCCGTTTAGCGACGTATGGACTGGACTGAGCCGAAGTAGATTAGATGAACTTGACTTATCGCCAATAGTGGCGAAAGTCAAAGTGAATCTTATGCTTGGAGAGCGAAAAGGAAACACGATGAACGTAAGTGAACCGCTGTTGACTTATCGTACGGAGGTGAAGGAAGTCCACTAGTCGCTGGGTGCTGGAGCTGAACGTGGCTGATTCTATTAGCTTCAGTTATCACAGCACCTCATCTTTATAGTTTATAGAGGCTGTTCAAAAAGTCCGGTAAAAATGACACATCTTTCCGTTACTCATGTATTAATTGAAATAAGGACCTTCTGCTAAACGGCCCTTTTCGGTCGATTCTTACCTGAAGTCGGTTGATTCCGATGCCGAACGGTCGATTCTCATCCCATTTCGGTCGATTCTTACCCGAAATCGGTTGATTCCGGTGTCGAACGGTCGATTCTTCGCTCACAACGGTTGATTCTCATCCCATTTCGGTCGATTCTTACCCGAAGAAGGTTGATTCCGATGCCGAACGGTCGATTCTTCGCTCACAACGGTTGATTCTCATCCCATTTTGGTCGATTCTTACCCGAAAACGGTTGATTCCGATGCCGAACGGTCGATTCTTCGCTCACAACGGTTGATTCTCATCCCTTTTCGGTCGATTCTTACCCGAAAACGGTTGATTCCGATGCCGATCCTGTGGGGAACGCAGAAGTCACCACATCCTGTGGAAGTCCGCTACTCGAAGCTACGCTGCCTCGAACTTTCGACGCACAGGACGTGCTAGTGCAGGCGTTGTCACAAGACGTGATGAGCTGAGCCTGCCAGTCCCTTTTATCCTCCTTCTTAAACACGCACTTATAGCAAGAATAAACGAGACTGCCTTTATTATAAGTGCAGTCCCGTTTTTAGTGCAGGCATCGTTAATTGGAGCGGATTTCCTGCCGCATGAAAAGCATATAGGCAATCGCAAAACAGATAAGGGTGGCTGCGATTAGGCCTGTCAGCTGTGGCCAGATCAGTAATAGACTCTGGTCAAGCGGCAGCGGACTTGGGATGGCGCCTGCTTTCTGTCTGGTTGTCAATGGACCGAGACTCCGAACAGATGGTGAAAGCAGAGTGTTTGTCGATTCACTAAACAAATAATTGGGTGACAGCCGCATGAAGTTCAGCATCGTTCCCTGTGCTTGAATAGCTTGCTGTGGACTGGTGATGCTTCCGGATGTAAATATAGACTTTGCAGCCAGCCGGACAATCATATTATAAAATACGCTGAAAAAAATCCATACAGCGATTCCAGATAATGCTGATGTTGCCGCCTGCCGGAATACGACTGAAAACAGAATGCCAAGGTTGAGCCAGAAGGCAATATAGGTGATGCATAGAATGAGAAAGCAGAAGATCCTGGCAAATTCTTCAAACGTTGGCGGTATTCCCAGTATCAGAATGCCAAGGGCCATTACGAGGAACCCAAGCGAGAAAAACAGCACAACATTCAGCAGCAGTGCGGCTGCGAATTTCGCGTTCAGAACAAAATCGCGCGGCACTGGCTGAGACATCAGCCGGCTGAGTGTGCCTTTATTCCGTTCCGAATTAATAGCATCAAAGCCGAGAGCGATACCCAATAAAGGACCCAGGAATGTGACAAACGTGATAAACGTTGGCAGCGTACCGTCGGAAACGGTAAACAGTTTCAGGAACAAGTAGGAATCTTTCCCTATTTTCTGGGCATTTTCCGATTGACTGATAGCGTCCTGAATTGTCGTAACGGCCGTGTACAAGGACCCAAAACAGGTCAATGTAATGATGGCCAGAAGAATAATAATCCGCCAGCTTTTGATATTATCCGTGAATTCTTTTCGCACTAGGGCTAAAAAAGCATTCCGGTTTGTTTGCACGCTATTCCTCTCTCCTCGAACAGAACTTCTAAGTTTATCCATTGGTCTAGACAGATTCATGGAGCTCACGCCCTTCAAAATAACGGTGATAAATTTCATCAAGCCCGAAATTTATATTATTCAGCCCGCGGAGTGAACTTCCGGATTCGACAACTGCTTGGCTGATTGCTGGTGTGACATCTTTGCTGCAGTAAATATCCAGGTGTGTCCGCTCATTTTCCACTTTATTGACCCCGTCAATGGCGCTGATTTTTTGAACAAGAGGATCATTGATTGGATCTGCCGACACTCGGATGATAAACCTGTCTTTCACAAATAATTGTTTAGCAAGACTTTCGATGTCACCTTCAGCAAGCAGCTTTCCCTTCACAAAAATACCTGACCGGTGACAGATTTGCTGCACCTGATGTAAGTGGTGTGAGGACAGGAGCACGGTGATCCCTTCCTGTTCATTCAAATCTTTAATCAGTCGCAGCAATTCCCTGACGCCTTCCGGATCAATCCCAAGCGTTGGTTCGTCGAGAATGATAACTTCAGGGTTTTTCATCAGTACATCCGCAAGTCCAAGCCGCTGTCTCATCCCGCGGGAATACTTGCCTGTCTTCTTATCAGCAGCTTCTGTCAGATTTACTTTCTCAAGCAAATCTGCTGCCCGCTCTTTTGCCGCCTTTTTGGAAATATTGTTCAATTCTGCGGTGAACAGCAGGTTTTCCATTCCCGTCATGTGATGATAAAAGCCAATGTCGTCCGGCAGGTAGCCGACTCTTCGTTTTACTTCAATCGGCTGGCGGGTGGAATTGATCCCGGACACCCGTACAGTCCCGGATGTCGGTTCACTGAGACCGAGCATGGTCAGGATGGCTGTTGTTTTTCCTGCACCATTTGGACCAAGCAGCCCGTATATTTCCCCTTTATTAATGGACAGAGATAAGTGATCAACCGCAAATTGATCGTCGTATTGTTTGGTTATTTCATTCAATTCAATGATCGGCTGAGCCATAGGTTATCTCCTCCCATATGTTCTGAAAATGTAATACAGCCCACCTATAACCGCTAGAATGATGAGTACGCCTGCAAAACCCCAAAGGGTTGACGTTTCCACGGAGACCCGGAAATCAGATTTGGATGATACCTGGGCTGTCTCGGCAGTAAAAGTTGTTACATAATCACCGGCAATGGCGTCATCCGGCGCTGTCAGAGTGGCTTTTACCGTAGCTTTTTCACCCGCTTTAATGGTCGATATGGTACTTTTGTCAAATTCCGCTTCCCAGTCAGGTGGAGTGGAAGCTTTTATGCTGACATCGGTAAGATCGGCTGTCCCGTTATTTTTCACAACCAGGTCAACCACTTTATCGCCGCCTGCTGACAAATCCGTGCTCACTTTGCCGGAAGGTGTTGTCAATTTCATACTGTACGATCCCGTTATGACCGCCTCTAGCTTCAACTCGGCCGATGTATTGCTTGTGGCGGCTTTAATTGGAATTTGGAACGTATCTGCTTTCACATTTTTCGGTGGTGTCACGTCAACCGTAATATCTTTTGATCCATTTGGTTCCAGTGAAACTGATGTAATGGAATCACCACCTGATTTGAAAGTGACTCCCCAGCCTTCAGGTGCACCTGAACTAAGTGCATAATTTTGCTTTTCGGCTGTCCGGTTTTTCACCGTCGCACTGTAGGAAAATGTAGAGTCGGCATGTCCTTCCATATTTGGCTGTTCGGTCGTCAATTCTGTTTCAAATGTTCCCTGCTCGGAAACGGTTGTCACAAACGGCAATTCAGCATGGCCGCTTCCTTCACCATCCGCCACTAGAGTGAAGGCATAATCCGCTTTTTCTATTTCCAGCGGTACAGTTATTTCCAGACTGATCTGCTGTTTGCCATCCGGCTGGACGGACAGCTGCTGGATATCCCTGCCATCTGCTGTAATTGTCTTACTCCACCCGTCAGGCAAGCCTTCCACCGAGAATGTAAGGTTCCGTATGGATGAACTGCTGTTTTTGACATCAACCTGATAATCAATCGTTTCACCGGGTGTGACGGACAGGCCCGTATAAGGGGTGAACAGAGTGACTCCACCCGCAGCTTGTACCCGGTTTAACCCAGGCATGGTACCGATTAAAAGCATGACCAATGTAATTGTAGACAGTAATTTCCTTCCCATTTCTCAAAACCTCCTGTTATGTTTTTTCATTTATGATACGGTGGGGGTTTTATTTTGGATTTGTTTGTTGGCAAAAAAATTGTTACATTCATTAATAATGAATTTTTTTCGCCGGTTTAGGGGAGGCGGATAACGTGGAAGAAAACAGAGAGGACATCCGGTTATTAAAGAAAATCGCCAAAGGTTCCCGAAGCGCCTTTGATCGTTTTTATGAAAACTATCGTGCGTTTGTGTTTCAAATTGCTATGCATATGACCGGCAGCAGAATGGAGGCAGAGGATGTCAGCCATGATGTATTTCTGGAAGTTTATCAAAAAGCGGGTCAATACAAGGCATCAAAGGGGAGTGTGGCATCATGGCTTGCAATCAGGACAAAAAGCAGGGCACTTGATCGGTTGCGCAAGCGGAAACCACTCCTTCGGGATCATCTGGAGGAATTGTTGTCAGGCCAAGAGATAGGTGCGGACAAACAATTTCTTTCCCAACTTGAAAAAGACATCATCATCGAAGCATTGAAACATATACCGCAGGAACAGCGGGAGGCCATTTTCAGGTCGTATTTTCAGGAGGAAACACATAAGGAAATAGCCAGTTCGATGAATCGTCCGCTTGGCTCGGTTAAATCGCTGATTCGCTATGGATTGAATAATTTGCGCAAACAAAAAGCAATACTCGGCATCATTGGTTCCAATGGGGGTGAGAAGGATGGCATTTCATGATCATATCCCCGAACAGGTGCTAATTGACTGCGCGCTTGGAAACTTGAGCGAAGACAAAAAGACGGTTGTCATCCGGCATACAGATGAATGCCATTCATGCCGCAGCATCCTGGAAAGCTGGGAGTCTTTGCTGTCCGATATGAATGAAGAAAGAAGTGTACAGCCACCGGATACGATTAAAGAAAAACTGGATGCAAGCCTTGCCAAGGAAGACAAGAAGACTGCAATGAAACGAAAATTTAAACCCGCTTATCTGATGGGCAGTGCTGCAGCTGTACTCCTGTTAACGGCTGGGCTGATTACTACTGATGGCACACGGACGGTCACGAATGAAAAAGTAGTATATAATGAGGCAATCCATAAGGCTGGTATTCAGGAAAAACCAAACACCAGACAGTTGGAAATCATTCCAGTATCCCGCTTTGACCATGTATCCGGCAACATATGGATCAACAACACTACCGGGGAGATGCTTGTTGAGATTGATGGACTGTTCCAATTGAATGACCGTCATTACCAGTTATGGATGATTGATGAGAATGACGATGTCAAAGGGGAACCGCTGCCTATTGAGAATGGGTCTGTGAAAGTTTTGTACAGAGGCAGGGATGTCCAACAGTTTAAACGAATCAAGACGAGTGTGGAACCGCCCGGCGGCAGTGACAGACCGACTGGGCCAGAGACGTTCACAGTGGATCTGGAAGAAGGTATGTCGTACTAAATGTAACTGCTGGCAGCCTGAAGTTGATAGAATTCTATATGTAACACACTAAAAGGGTGCAGGAAGACTTTCCAGCACCCTTTTAACTCTGCTAATTGGACTGATTAGAACCAGGCTGCCCCAACGATGATAAGCAGAATAAATAAGACGACAATTAGCGCAAATCCGTTGCCGCCACCATGGCAATAGCCACCACCGCCATATCCGGCGCCCGCAACTGATCCACCGTAACCGGCACCTGCAACTGGACCGCCATAGCTACAGCCGTGACCACCAAAGCCGTGACTGCCGAAACCGTAACCACCAAAACCTTGGTCGCCGCACCCGCACTTAGATTCAAAACCCATTTGAATTCCTCCTTATATTCGTAATGTACCGCTTTCTATTTTAGTAGCCAACGTAAGCGACGCCGACAATAATCAACAGAATAAATAGTACTACGATTAAAGCAAAGCCTCCACCGTAGCCTTCTCCACCAACATATTCACTCATTCAAAAGCACCTCCAAAATCATTTGTTAACACTATATGTAGGCAATAGCAGATTGATATGGGTAATGCCCTAAATAGGCGGAAATAGGCACCAGTACCAATGCTAATATGGATGGATTGCCTACTGCCCGTCTTAAGATTCCACTCCTATCCCAGTATAGTTGTCCCTTGCTGGGTGGGGCGTTCCTGCATAGGATGGTGTATGCTGCATATGAAGGGTTGGAGGTGAAGGTATGTCAGTACAGCATTATTACGATTTATGCTGCCGGTATAAAGGGAGACCGGTCCGGATAAGAACCCGTGATGGATGCATTCATAAAGGAGTTATCCGTTATGTTGATGGGAATCGGGTGTATATACAGCCTCTGGGTCGTCGAGCCGGCTTAGGTGGTTTTGGATACGGCTATTATGGTCCGGGCTATGGCGGTTATGGTTTCGGCGGGTATGGCTATGGTGGATATGGTGGCTATGGAATAGCACTAGGAGCCATTGCCGCACTCGCTCTCTTACCATTTTTCTGGTAAGGAAAATGAAAAAACAGACGGGGATTATCCTCCGTCTGTTTTTTCGATGATGATTTCCGGTTCGATATCCAAAAGATCGGGAGCTGTTGCCTGGTGGGTATCCATATAGTTCTTGACAAGGTAATAGCCGACGCTATAGCCGGTCATTTTAGGAAAAAAACCATGGCCATACAGTATTTCCTGATGAATGCGGCTGAAGATGGGGGCGTGCCGGTTCGGATATACGAAATGTCTCCACAGTTTCTCCAGTTTCCCATCCGGATAATACGCTGTCCAGTTAGCTGTATACGTTTCACCGAATCTTTCCCGTACGGCATTTTCGGCTATTCCTTCCAGTACAACCGTGTCAAGCAGCTGGTAATCATCTATATTTTTGCTGTAGCTGTTCAGACGACATACATGATTGTATTCATGGGTGAACAGTGCCCGTATTTCGTTGGCTGCGTTTTCTTCGGAAACAAATAAAAATAATTTATCCGGAAACGCCAGGCCGGATTTTCCGTTTTGATCCTTCAAAAGCTTACGGTTGTACGGATCAGAGGGGAAAATGAAAATCGGGACGTCCGGTCCATTCCACCATTTTTGGAGCCGTCGTTCTTCCTTCCTTACAATTTGCCATATACCGTTCTCCTGCAGATGCCCAATCCATTCGTCACCGCCATCCTTGGGTGGACGTTGGTACATCCCGTGTGTGCCTAGGTGCTGGTGAATTTCGACGGGGCGGGCATCTTCGTGAAATTGGGCTTTCAGTTTTCGACATAGTTCTACTGGCTTCTCATAGTAATCCAAAAGCCACTTATCCGTTCGAATAACAGTCATGTTGCCTGCACCTCAATCAATCGTTCATCCTGTACTATATGCTGTAATTTCCGGGGATGTTACGGGGTTTTTCATTTAATTGCGTGTTCAAAAAGGAGGATAAAAAGGACCAAGAATTTCGAGGCAGCGCGAGCTCCCGAGTAGCGGAGTGTATGCAAATTAATACATGAGCACAAGGAATGCTCCCCTGAATCCGCATCGCACGCAGGAAAAGGGCTTTTCTTTTCCAAGGAGCGGAAAAGCAAGCTAACGAAGAAATTCGAAGTGTCATTTTTACCGGATTTTTTGAACAACCTCTTTAAATAGACAAATACCTTTTCATTCATGCCCCTGTTTGAATAAACTATAATAAACTGGTTTAAGGGAGGTGATTTATTTATGTACCCTGATCGGCCAAGACGACCAATGCCGCCTCCGCGTCCGCCGCACCCGCCTATGGGTCGGCCAAGGCCACCAATGCAGCAGCAATCTCCCGTGAAGCAAAATCTGATCAACCAATTCCGTGATTCGGAAGGAAATCTGGATATCGACAAAATCACTCATACAGCACAGCAAGTCGGAAAGCTCTACAGCCAGGTCAGTCCTTTGTTTTCGAAATTTAAGAAGAAATGATGGGAGAAATAAAGCGAGATTCCAGCTAATTGACCTTGCCGGCAGCTGATGTGGCTGCCGGGTCCAGCAGACACTCTTAAGTGGAAAAAACTAATCGTGTCGAGTGAAAGGCAATGATTGAAACGGCAGCGCATTCATGATAAATTTAAATGACAGAATTAATCGAATAATAAAAGAACCGTGAAGTGTCTGCCGGACGTGGCATAGAATGGTACAGTGTATGTGCGGATATCGTGTAAACGGAAGGGAAGGCAGAAGGTGATGACATGGACAATACGAAAGAATATGCCTGGGAAGTCGTCCAGTTCAACGGGACAGAACCTGCTGTCAAAGATGATGAAATTGCCAGTGAGTGGCCGCTCACCATTGTTCTAAATGGGGATGAATTTGCAACGATGGTTTGCTCTCCAATGGATGTGGCCGATCTCTTGACCGGTTTCCTCGCAGCAGAAGGAATTATTCGCTTCCAAGATGAGATTACCAGCATGTCCGTTGATGAGTACAAAGGGTTTGCCTATATTACGGTCAATACAACACTGGACGACAGTCGGAATGACCATTCCAAACGTTTTATTGGATCATGTTGTGGGAAAAGCCGGCAATTTTATTTTAAGAGTGACGCTAAAACGGCCAAAACGGTTTACAGTAGGCTGTCCATTTCTGTTGAACAATGTTATAAACTGATGGAAGAATTGCAGCAGCAATCGGAGCAATTCATGCGAACCGGCGGTGTTCACAATGCAGCGCTGGCAGAACCGGATGGTCTTCTTGCCGTCCGGACGGATATCGGGCGGCATAATGCCCTTGATAAAATTTACGGCCACATGCTGCGCAGTCGAATCAGTGTTAAGAATAAACTAATCGTATTCAGCGGACGGCTGTCATCTGAGGTACTTTTAAAAATATCCAAGATTGGTGCCGGGATTGTTCTTTCCAAGTCAGCTCCAACAGATTTGGCGCTTCGGCTGGCCGATGATTTGCAAATTACTGTCATCGGTTTTGCCAGAGGTTCCAAAATGAATGTCTATACCCACCCAAACCGGATTGTGGAAGCAAATATGTGAAAATGAAGTGATACTGTAGCGTCGGTAATCCAGTATAAGTGCAAGGGTTGCCGGCTTTTTTTAACGCTTGATTTTTTAAATTTTGGAAGTTTTCCTTTGGTAAATATAGGTTAATGTAAAAAGACGGAACCTGTGCACAATAAAACATGACTAATATTCTTGTGTGGAGGGTTTCGTATGCCAAAAAAACAAAACAAAGTTAGCTCGGAAGACAGCCGGAAAGTTGCTGAAAAAGATTATGAGCCATCCAATTACCAGGAAGACACGCAGTTTGAAAAAGGCATGGCGGTAACACATGAGCAGGTTTCAGACGGTTATAAGGAAGGAACAATTGACCGAAAAGTCGATCCTGAATTAGAAGATTAAAGAGCGAGCCTGCCAGGAAAGCAGTTTGAGGTGCTATCCGGCAGTTGAACACGTTCATGGGAAACAGTTGAATACTCAAAAAAATGAGCCTCTTATTGGGGCTCATTTTTGTGTCTTTGGGACATATTCCCCAATTGTTTTACCATCTCAACATACGCCCTGCCTCTTACAGGAAGCAATCATAGTATATTGTATATAGTTAGTAAGGAGGTGTCGATTCATGGGTTTTGCAGGCGGTTTTGGAGGACAAAACGGCTTTGTATTGCTCGTCGTTCTGTTTATCCTGCTAATCATTGTTGGTAACAACTACCCTATGGGTGGCGGTTACGGTGGCTACTAATATGTATTAAGTGCGTGTTCAAAAAGGAGGATAAAAAGGACCGAGAAGTTCGAAGGTCCTTTTCACCGGACTTTTTGAACAACCTAATTTAGAAATTCAGAAGACAAAAGCCTTTTTCTGGCTTTTATAGGAACTTCGCCCTGGCAAACCAGCAATAAAAGCGTATAGTATACTAACCAATCAACCCCAGCACTCACTCAAATTTTCACCTCAACGGGAAAAGAGCCTCTTGCTTGAGGCTCTTTTTTATCACGCATTAACTAGCACGTCCTGTACGTCAACTCCCACTGATTGAAGTTTCACTTTATTAGGTATTCATTACTAAGACGAGCAGTGAGCACGGCCCAGTAGTCTAGTCTGTTATAGCCGCCTTTTTTTTAATTGAATCGGGACAGATGTACTAAACGGAAATACTTTTTATACATAGGGTAGAAGTGTAGATGAAAGGTGGTGAAATGCATTATGGGTTGGTTCAATCCTTGCGGCTGCGGCCATGGAGCAGGCTACGGAGCAGGCTATGGTTACGGAGCAGGTTACGGCTACGGCTCTGGCTGTGGCTATGGTGCCGGAAAAGGAGGATACGGGAACGGCTTCATACTGTTGGTAGTTCTGTTTATTCTGTTAATCATTGTTGGAAATAACTATCCAATGGGTGGAGACGTTGATTGCTAGGGATTCGCACATTTCTGGCGAATCTCTTACAAACGCCTTGTCACTTCAAAGAAAAACGCATAGAATAATAACACAAGGAGGAAATAATTTATGAGTTTTGCAGGCGGCCAAAATGGTTTCGTATTGCTCGTTGTTCTGTTTATCCTGTTGATCATTGTTGGAAGTAACTATCCAATGGGTGGCGGTTACGGCTACTAAAATGAATTTCACCCTGGCGATTCAGCATAAATCGTGAGTAGACCATCCAGAAAGTAAGCTCTCACTTAACCTCAACGTGAAAAGAGCCTCTTACATGAGGCTCTTTTTTTACAATTTATTAGCCTTCTATCAAAGTGTCATTTTCACCGAACTTTTTGACAACCCCTTATAAGAAAAACTACGACTTTTTTCTATAAAAAAGCACTCGCTACTAAGACCAGCAATGCCTGAGTGGTTCTAATGCGATCCATAGCCTAGTCATCTTAGCCGCCTTTTTTTACTTAATCGGGACAGATGGACTAATCGGAAAAGGATTTTTTTACATAAAGTGTCAGTAAAGATGAAAGGTGGTGAAGTAAATTATGGGTTGGTTTAATCCTTGTGGCTGCGGCGGCTATGGATCAGGATACGGTGCTGGCTATGGGGCCGGCTATGGTTACGGATCAGGCTATGGCTGCGGAGCCGGAACAGGAGGATTCGGCCAGAACGGTTTCGTTTTGCTTGTCGTACTGTTTATCCTGTTAATTATTGTTGGAAGTAACTATCCGATGGGGGGAGACAATTGTTGATTAGGGGATTCGCCCTTTTCTACTAAAACTCTTACAAACGCCCTGTCTCTTAAAAGATTTACTCATAAGATAACTTAGAATGAACGAAGGAGGTGACCATTCATGAGTTTCGCAGGTGGCCAAAACGGTTTCGTATTGTTAGTCGTACTGTTTATCCTGCTCATCATCGTTGGAAGTAACTATCCAATGGGTGGTGGCTATGGCGGTGGCTACTAAACACAGCCCCAGCCAAATTCCTTTGCATGGGGTAGCCCATGCAGAGGAGAAATACTGGATGATTCGTGCAAATCCCACCGCCGTTATCTTTGTGTGATGCTTTAAAATAACCTCCTTTATAAATATGGAAAAGCCTTGCTGTTCCTCCGCAGCTGAGGTTTTTCCTTCATTTAGAGGCTTGTTATCCTCCTTTTGAACACGGCCTTAAAAATAAAAATCAGGAGGTGAGAGAATGGACGATATGTTGAAAAAAGCGGAACAGAAAACGGGCGTTAACAGTAATGAGATTAAAAGATTGGCTCAATCGTTGAACAGTACTGATTTATCGGATGAGAAAAATGTGCGGAAGCTTGTTAAACAAGTATCGAAAATGGCAAATAAACCAGTTTCCAAGCGTACAGAAGATATGATTGTGGATACACTGACAAAGAAAAAAGGGAAAATTGATCCTTCAACTATTTCCAAAATGATGTAAAATGATGAAAAGTCATCCATATGGGTGACTTTTTTATTTTCAACGATGGTATAATAATCCTTTTTCAAGTGTATGACTTGGAAAAGACAATGAGAAAAAGGATTCTTGCACTTTCATGACGAACTACTAAACAACAGCAAAATGGAGTGACGAAATTGACAGCAAAACATTACAGCTTTGGGGCGCTTTTTCTGTTTTTATGTGTATTAGCACTTATTGTGGCCACGGGGCATGAACCAGGCGATTCGGCTGAAGAGAGAGGGGAAGAGCGTACGATGGGGGAAAAATTGGATCAGTTTATCAAGAATGAACCGAACTTGCAAGGGGCTATCGCAGGCATCAGCGTTCGGGATGCGACATCAGGTGAAAAAATCTATAGTCATATGGGGGATATCCGGATGCGGCCTGCTTCCAACATGAAATTGCTGACCGCGGCTGCAGCGCTTTCCGTACTGGGGGAGGACTATACGTTTTCAACGGAGGTGATCGCAGATGGCTCGACTCAAAAAAATCGATTGAATGGGGATCTTTTTCTAAAAGGGAAGGGAGACCCGACATTATTGCCTGCTGATTTTGACACATTTGCCCAAAAGGTGAAAGAAAACGGAATTGATGTGATTGACGGAGATATTATTGGGGATGACACCTGGTATGATGATGTACGCTTGTCCCCCGATTTAATTTGGAGTGATGAGCACTGGTATTATGGCGCGCAGATTTCTGCACTGACCGCATCACCCGATAAAGACTATGATGCCGGGACGGTTATTGTTGAAGTAAGTCCCGGAAATGCTGGGGAAAAACCGAATGTGACCGTAAGTCCGGATACAGATTATGTGCAGGTGAAAAATCAGGCAAAAACAATTGCCGCCGATGGGGAAGAGGATTTAACGCTGGAACGTGTGCATGGGGAAAATACGATTACGATTGAAGGAGCCATTCCTGCTGATGCAGCGAATGTAAAGGAATGGATGGCTGTCTGGGAACCAACCGGATATGCGATGGATTTGTTCCGGCAGTCATTGAAAGAGCATGGCATCAGCTGGACTGGCGAGGTGAAAACGGGGGTGGCCCCAGCGAATACTGAGCCACTGTATACACATGCGTCCATGCCGCTTTCTGATTTGCTCGTGCCTTTCATGAAATTAAGTAACAACACCCATGCGGAAATGCTCGTGAAAGAAATGGGCAAGGTCGTTCATGGAGTAGGAAGCTGGGAAAAAGGGCTGGAAGTGGTAGAAGCAGAAATGGAGAAACTTGGAATGAACACGGAGACCCTCTTGATAAGGGATGGATCGGGAATTTCACATGTTAATTTGCTGCCGCCCAACGAAATAACGAAACTGCTGTTTGCTGTACAGGAGCAGGACTGGTTTGAGGCGTATTTGCATGCACTGCCAGTTGCCGGTGCGTCTGCCCGGATGAACGGTGGAACATTACGCTATCGGTTGGAAGATAAAAATGTCCAGGCCAAAACCGGAACGATTTACGGTGTCAGTACACTTTCAGGTTATATGGAGACGGACAGCGGGGACAAGCTTATTTTTTCCATTATGCTTAATAATTTGCTGGATGAAGATGAAGGGTCGGCTATAGAGGATAAACTTATTAATCCTAAATTGCAATAGTAAATGCAACACCCTTTGTGAAACCGCTATATAAGGTTTTCCTTGTAATTT
>NZ_JBHUNA010000026.1:0-4775 GCF_042685205.1 Lentibacillus juripiscarius | reverse complement strand
ATTTATTTGATGAAAATGTAATTTGGCGAAACCGCTTGGGCGACAAACAATTGCACTTTTCTACTAAGTTTCAATGAATAATTCAGGATAAAGGTATTCTCGATTTAGTTCAAAAAAAATATCGTTTTTAAAAGATAAAGGATAACTGAGACCTGTCAGTTCTGTTTGAGTGATGGAAAGTTTTGTCCCTTGATCAAGCTTTATTACAACAGCAGGCAGGCGGTTCCTTGTCTTTATAGGGGTTGTTCAAAAAGTCCGGTATAAATGATACTTCGAATTTCTTCGTTGGCTTGCTTTTCTGTTGCTCATGTATTAAATTCCATACATTCCGCTACTCAAAGCTGCGCCGCCTCGAACTTCTCGATCCTTTTTATCCTCCTTTTTGAACACGCACTTATAGAGTAATTTCAGTAAACAGGCCAGGAGAAGCTTATCCTGGCCTGTTGCTATTATGCCTTCCTAGTCATGAAAGGGGGCCAATTTAGAGTCCCTTTCCCATTTTTGTGGCAAATGGTTCATCTCTTAGTCTTTGAAACCGTGGTCAGTGGTGCCGAAATTCCAATCAATCATCAATCAGCCCCCAGCATCATCTAAAAATTGAATTCGGCAGAAATGCTGATACTAGCCAGTTTGGCATATCGACAATTTCACTGATGCGCAAGTCGACGGCGACGCTGCATAGCATATAGGCCTCCTCATCCGTCATTCGATAGGTGTCCACCAGATGCTCAATCATGTAGCGGATGGCGTTTCGAGAGGCTTCAACTAGGTCCTCACCATGTCCAGTTGTGACGTAATAGCCTCTGCTATCCGCTTCTGGTGTTGGTGGTCCAGGAATCTCATAACGCGGCTCTTCTATGGATTTTCCTTTATGCAATTTGAAGCGGATGGTTGCTTCCATTGATGCTTCGACAGCCGTGCCACACACTTCGCCATCACCCTGTGCTGCATGTGTATCCCCAATCGAGAATAAGGCACCTTTTACCCACACAGGAAGATAAAGTTTGGTTCCGCGTGTCAAATGACGTATATCCATGTTGCCGCCATTTTTCCTTGGAGGAACGACACTGAAGTTACCTGGTTCAGGCAAGGCGACGCCCACTGTTCCAGGGAATGGCTTGATGAATAAGTCGATGCCATCAAGAAATTCCGTTTTGTGCTGTTTAGTTAAATCAAATGTTTTAATAGCTGGTTCCTTAAATTCATCGGCAAGCAGCCCGAAACCGGGTATAATAGCGGTCCAGCCCCAATCAAGCTGGCGGAAATTTAACATTTCGACTTCCAACGTATCCCCCGGTTCCGCATTTTTTACATAAACAGGGCCAGCTACGGGATTGATCTTGCTGAAATCCAGATTCTTGACATCCTTTGCGGTAGAACGTCTGGCAAACTGTCCACCTGAGGATTCAGTAATTTCATAGGTAACCTTTTGACCGGATTCGACTTCCGCAATTGGTTTCAATGAATGATCCCATCCATAGTGACTGTGCGATTTGAAATCATGAATGGTCATATAGGGATGATGATGGTGATGGATTGGCATTTAACTCACTCCTTGTACTCTTTACATAATTTTAACATAATTTAGGCATCGGTGCGGCAGCCTTGAACTTTAGGTTAATCCATATCGATGGACGCGTCTTTTTTCGTCACTGCAAAGTAAATCGCAATGATTATCCCAGCCGCCAGCCAAGTAAGCCCGAGGGTTTTGGCTTGTGGTGCCAAGTTGATCCACACATAGGCAATAATGGTAAAACCAATAAGCGGCAGGATAAGGTAGCGCCAGTAATTTTGACTCTTGTTTCGGACAATGTAATGAGTAAATACAGACGTCACCTTGATAAAACAATATGCAGGTTAGTGAAAGAATAGACTTGCTTTGTTGTCTATTCCAAAGGGGAGCTATACTTCCAACTGTATTGTCTCTTCATCCTTATAGACTAAATGATAGACTCATGTTATAATTCAGAATAATAATTTTCGGAATTGGGGGAATGTTCGTGTCGCTTGTTAATACTTTTGATAATGTTAAAAAAGACCTTTTTCAGATGAGGACGCAACTATATGAGAACCCGGAGCTTGGTGATGAAGAATATCAATCTATGAAATTAATAACCGATTACCTGCGCTCTCATGACTTTGAGGTGGAAACAGGTATTGTTGATCGCCCAACGGCTTTTAAGGCTGAATTTAATAGTCATAAACCAGGTCCAACTGTTGCCTATCTAGCGGAGTATGATGCTTTACCAGGGATTGGGCATGGCTGCGGACATAACTTGATTGCCATGATGAGTACGGGTGCTGGTGTTGTGCTTAGCAAAGAGCTTCGGGAAATTGGCGGGAAGGTGATTGTGTTTGGTACACCTGCTGAGGAAACAAATGGTGCCAAAGTGCCGATGAGTGAACAAGGCATATTTGATGATGCTGATGTAGCAATGATGGTGCATCCATCAGATGTTTCAGAAGAAAGCGGTGCAACACTTGCAATGGATGCTATTCAATTTGACTTTACGGGAAAGACATCTCATGCGGCTGCATCACCTGAAGAGGGAATTAATGCATTGGATGGGGTTATTCAATTGTTTAATGGTATTAACGCGCTTCGCGAACATTTGCCGGATGATATTCGTATTCATGGTGTCATTTCTGAGGGAGGAAAAGCAGCGAACATTGTACCTGAAAAAGCAGTTGCACAGTTTTATGTCCGGTCACAGAGTAGAGAAAAATTAAATGAAGTTGTTGAAAAGGTAAAACAGATTGCTCACGGTGCTGCAACGATGACGGGTGCTTCGGTTGACATATCTAATTATGAACTGAGTTACGACAACATGATTACGAATCAAACATTATCTGATACATTCACGAAACATTTAAAACAATATAGCAAGCACCCAATCGAGCCGTCTAAGCAGGCTTACGGTTCTGCAGATATGGGCAATGTCAGTCAGGTCGTTCCATCTATTCATCCATATATAGGCTTGAACGAACCGGATCTGACCTTTCACACAAAAGCGTTTGCTGATAAAACAATCACCAAAGATGGGGATGATGTGATTGCTAGTGGTGTCTTGTCATTAGCTCAGACTGGCTATGAAGTGATAACTAATAACGAATTGTTGGCTGCGGTTAAAAAAGAGTTTAAGAGTCCTAAAAATAATTAACACCTTAATCGCAACCGGTGGAAACCAACTAATTGAGTATCAGCAACGAAATTAGTCTGCCGGTCGTCCTCTGTGACTATATAAAGGGAGCTGTTTTTAATATGAATGAAGTGTCCATGCCTGCCAATTCAAGTTCGAATAAGCCCAGAAAAAAATTTGAGTTCCCGCATGTTTTTGTCATTTTATTTGCTTTGATTGTCATTATGGCTGTTTTGACATATATGATTCCGGCAGGTGAGTACGAACGTGAAGTGAGTGATGCTGGTGAAACGGTTGTGGTGGATGGGACATACCATACGGTTGATTCCAATCCGACAGGCTTCTTCGGTATTTTCCAGGCGGTACATGAGGGAATGATTGAAGGTGCGGGAATCATCTTTTTTATTTTTATCGTAGGTGGGGCATTCGGTATTCTCAACGCAACAAAAGCAATTGAAGCGGGGCTTGGTGCCATTTCAAATAAAATGGCCGGAAAAGAAATATTTTTGATACCGGTTGTAATGCTTTTATTTGCTTTAGGTGGCGGTACATTTGGTATGTCTGAAGAAACGATACCGTTTATATTGATATTGGTGCCATTAGCCATAAAAATAGGTTTCGATTCGCTCGTGGGAACAGGTATGGTGCTGATTGGCGCTTACTCAGGATTCACGGCAGCTTTTATGAACCCATTTACAATCGGTGTTGCACAGGGAATCGCTGATGTACCATTATTTTCCGGACTTGGATTTAGGATTATTGTATGGTTTATTTTCGTTTCCATCGGTATCACTTATGTGACGCTTTATGCGAAAAAGATTAAAAACCATCCGGAAAAAAGTATGATGTATCTAGCAGATAGACAAAGAAGTGGTGATGTCAACAATAAAAAGAACCTGCAAACATTGACGGCAAGGCATTGTTTCATAATAGGAGTTTTAGCCCTTACGATTGTTGGCCTGGCAATTGGTGTTACATTTTTCGATTGGTATATTAAAGAAATTGCTGCTATGTTTCTATTGATGGGCATATTGGTTGGCATTATTGGTAAGTTAAGGGTGAATCAAATTGCTGAGGCCTTTGTGAAGGGAAGCGAAGATCTTGTCGTCGGTGGTTTGGTTGTTGGCTTGGCATATGGTATTTTGGTCGTTTTGCAGGATAGTCGTACGATTGATACAATCCTCTTCTCTGTTTCAAATTTAATTGGTCACCTGCCAACAGCATTCTCAGCTATAGGGATGTATGTAACACAAAGTTTTTTAAACTTCCTTGTTCCCTCAGGTAGTGGTCAGGCTGCTTTAACCATGCCCATTATGACACCGTTATCGGATTTGACAGGGGTTAGCAGACAGACAGCTGTATTTGCCTTTCAATTAGGTGACGGGATATCGAATGCGATTACGCCGACTGGCGGAGCTTTAATGGCATCACTAGCGATAGCCAGGGTTCCTTGGATTAAATGGATTAAATGGTTATGGCCACTGATTGTTATTCAGTATACAGTTGGAGCCGTGCTCGTTACGTTTGCACATCTGGTAGTGTGGACGGGGTAGGGGGGTTGTTTGGAGTGCCTAGTATAGTAAATAGATAGATAAACAAACAAAAACCATCGTTTTCGTTGTAAAATGGGAGTAC
>NZ_JBHUNA010000025.1:0-6641 GCF_042685205.1 Lentibacillus juripiscarius | reverse complement strand
GGAAGGCCAAAAGAACATCCTGTTTTAAAGTTAAAAGGACTTAGTTTGGAAGTATGAATAATTCAGGTCCATATAAATTAAAGGAAGTGTTTTTATGGAAATGGCTTACCTGTACAATAAGAGAACCCCAGATTACACCGCATCTATTCAAGTAATGGAAGACCGAAGTAAATACTCCAAGGGCAAGCATGAAAATAACGAAAATAAGCAATCAAAGTTACTCAAACGTATCCCGCTGGAACGGCTGATGGATTTAAAGGTGGATTACGCCTTTAAGCAACTCTTTGGAAATGAAAAGAATAAAGAAATTACAGTTGTTTTTTTGAATGCAATTCTGCAAACAACAGGCAGAAACCGGATCAAAGATATATCATTTGAGAATACGGAATTCGGTGGGGAATATATTGATGACAAGCAGTCTAGACTGGATTTGTTAGTTGTGACGGAAGCGGATGAGTGGATTAATGTAGAAATTCAGTTTACAAATAAATATGATATGGTAAAACGTTCCTTGTATTATTGGTCAAAGACATACGCCCGTCCACTTGAAAAAGGAATGGCATATTCTGAGTTACGTCCGGTAATTGCGATAAACATCTTGAACTTTAATCTTTTTGATGAAACAGAACGCTTCCATACCTCGTACCATTTATATGAAGATGAGGAGCAAGCCAGGCTGACGGATGTAATGGAGTTTCACTTTATAGAGATGGCCAAATTAATGAAAGATTGGAAACGTGATAAACTGGATCCGTGGGATAGTGTGTTGGCGAGATGGCTGCTGTTGCTTGGTATGGTCGATCATAGAAACGGGAAAGTATATGATGATATCTATCATGAATTGGAGGAGATTTCCTTGAAGGATGAATCGTTGCGTGAGACCTTTCAAAACTGGGAAGAGTTGAGTACGAAACAGGAACAGCGCCTGATGTACGATTCACGTTTGAAACAGATCATGGATGAGGAAGCGGCCCAGCGTGAATTTGAATTGCGCACACAGGAGGTAGAGCGAAGGGAACAAAAGGTGGAGAAAGCGATGCAAGAGGCAGAACAAAAAGCAAAAGAGGCAGAACAAAAAGAAAAAGAGGCAGAACAAAAAGAAAAAGAGGCAGAACAAAATGCAAAAGAAGCAGAACAAAATGCAAAAAAAGCCATTACCCGCAAACTTTTAGAAGAAGGTATGGAAATAGAGTTTGTTGCAGATTCCACTGGTTTGACCAGGAATAAAGTTATGGAAATCCAGCATGAAATGCGAAAATGAGACGTTATGAGCATTCTAAGGCTGAGAAGCTGGTGCCTGTCACTCCCAAATTTTGTCGAATGAAATTCAATCCAACTCCAGGTTGTGTTTAATAGTATTTAGGAAATAAATGGGGGTGCTCACATCCATGAATTGATTTTTGAATTGTTCGATAATAAAATAAAGCTAAGGAAGTGGCTAGTATAAAGTATCACCCGGGTGGCAGGAAGAGTAAGGTTGTGTATCGTTGAAGTGAAGTGTTGCTAAAGTTGCTGCTATCTTTTTACGGGAGTTGGATATTTATGAATGATTCCATGTTTAAGAAGCTACCCAATCATGGGGGTATCGTTCCTCGTTATGATGGTTTTTCGACCGTTAATTTGGTATCCAGTTTATTAAAGCATTATGGTGTGCGGGAGTTGCCATCGCCTGTGCTTGATTCGAGTATCTTGAAGACGGGTCTGTTTGATGGTGTCAAAAATGTGGTTTTTGTAATCGTTGATGCGCTTGGGTATAATCAGCTTCGCCACTATATGTCATCCGGTGCCATGCCGAATATGGAACGATTTGTTAAAAATGCCGAGGACGGAAATGGTTTGTTTCAGCCACTGACAACTGTTTTTCCTTCAACGACTGCAGCAGCACTGACGGCCATTTATACAGGGGCCATTCCGACGAAACATGGGTTATCCAGTTTTTCAGCTTACATTCCTGAAATAGAAGATGTTGCCAATCTGGTATTCTCCTATTCTTTCTCGGATGGCAAGAAGATCGAAAATTTTCATCCTTTCCTGCAGCAGCCATCCATTTCGCAGTTCTTATCGGATATGAATATCACTTCAACATCTATTACAGACAAAAGTTTCAAAGGCTCACTGTTAAGCGCGGTACATCATAGAGCCAGTGTTTTTTCAGGCTACAGTTTTCCATCAACGATCCCCACGTTAGCTGTCGATGCGTTGCGTGCAAATGAGCAAAATTTCATTTCTGTCTATTGGCCTGGTCTCGACGCGTGTGCGCATAAATATGGGCCGTTTAGCAAGGAAACGGAAGATGAAGCCCATGCTGTTGATGCGACTTTTAACCGGATTGTGCAGCAGCTTAAAGATACAAAAGGCGGTATGGATGATACATTATTTGTCCTGACAGCGGATCATGGTCAGGTATTAAATGATGAAGACCAATCTCTGAATCTCAATTCGCATCCGGAATTGTTGTCAAAGCTTCGACTTCCGCCGGCCGGTGAGCGGCGTTCTTTGTATCTTTATCCGAAAAAGGGTGGGGAGCAGGCTGTCAGGGAATGGGCACAGGAAAAAGGGGCAACTGTTTTCACCCGTGAGGAAGCACAGCTGATTGGATTAGTTGGTGACGATAAGATGGATGCAAATTGGGCTAAGCGGATCGGTGAACTAATCGTCTTGCCTCCTGGGAAATCACAGTGGGTTTATGATCCACCAATGGCCGGCGGTTCGTTGAGTTTCTTTAGAGGCGCACACGGTGGTTTGCATGAAGACGAAATGCTTGTTCCGTGTTTGATGTGGAGAGGCTGATTCTTCTGGGTTGAACTAGTTTTCGCAATGTACGGTAGCGGGCATCATGTTAGTGATATTTCAGACATACATCATAATGTACATGGGTTAATCAAGAATATCATCAAATTATAATGACCGTAGCACGATTGATATGAAAAAAGAGAAGGCATTTCATGAAATAGAGGTGTCTTCTTTTTTAGTTTCAATTACTCAACCAGTTTTAAATATCCCACCTGGATGTAAGTTTTTCGTTAAAAGAAGATAAGGATCCGGTTAAGTTGTACAGTGAACGATTGCGGGTCTTCTATGACATACCAAAAGTTGAGGCAGAATAGGTTTGCGGAAAGGAGGAGCGTCATGGATCATTTACAAACCGGGGCAAGACGGCGAATCGTTAAGGAAGAGCTGCAGCAGCTGGAAGACGCACAATACATATCATCTGACGTATACATACAAGTTGTGGATGCTCATGAACAGTATTATGCAGATCTTGAACAAAAGGAAGCTGAAGCAGAAAAAGCAATGCAAGATAAGGGCGTCCCGGATGAAAATCAGTCACATGAATTTCCGGCTACGGAACCGGTTAAAGAAAAGAAAACATTATCACCGCAAGAAATTCGGGAGCGCAATATTACTTGGTCATTAAATCTTGGGGTCGTTCTGCTGCTTATTGGCGGTATGGTTCTTGCTACAAGTACGTGGGAAACACTGACCAATTGGATGAAGTCAGGATTAATTGCACTTGTTTCCTTGTTGTTTTTTGGTCTTGCCTTGTTTACGATGCGTGTTTTGAAAATAAAAAAAACGGCATTTGCATTTTATGTGCTTGGCAGCTTGTTTCTCCCGATAGCGATTTTATCCGTCGGCTTTTTTGAGTTACTCGGTCTTTATTTTTCATTTACTGGTGACGGGCGTTATTTATTTGGGGCTGCCGGCAGTATTATTATTCTGCCAATCTACCTTGGGCTTGCGGACAAACTATCATCACGACTGTTCGTCTGGTTCTCCTATGTTTCAATGACGGTTTTTGCAGGCTTTTTATTGGCGGCGTTCTATTTGCCAGTAGAAGGATTTTACCTTGGGATCATGTTGTTTCATGCATTTCTTCTATTCATCTACATCAGGGTGAAGGATAACCAGCGTATCGCGTTGTTCATGAAGGAATTTGTTCTCTATATTCAATGTAGTCTGGTTCTCTCTACATTTCTGATGCTCCTTTTTTATGATCACGACCTGTTGTATGGCTTTAATTTGCTGCTTACGGCGACTCTTTATTTTGCCATGATTTATGTAACAGAGCATAAGGAATATAGTTTTATCTTCAGCGCTATGCTTGTTTATGGTGCATACCAGCTGATTGAGTTCTCTGCTGTACAGCAAGCTGGTGCCATTGTTTATGCTTTATTAGGGTTTGTCTTTTTGGCGATCCCCAAATTCATGGAAGATGATCATGCATTAAAAAGAATCTTTCGTTATACAAGTGCTGTTGTGTCTGTGTGTGCATTTTTGTACATCAGTATGGAAGGGATCTTTCTGAGAATGAATGAGCCGTCGCTTGTCTTGCTGCTGGCATATGTCCTGATAGCATTAAATTTTGCGTTCCTTTCGAACATGACAAACCGGGTTTTGTTTGCTTATTTAAGCCCTGTTTTTTTGATGAGTGCTCTATTTGAAGTTGTTTTGTTTGGCCGGGAATGGTTTGGTTATGACGGATTAATGCTGCCACTGTTTATCATGGGGCTATTTCTCTATGTCGTCTTTGGTTGTTTGTTGCAACTGTCCTTTTTAGAGGGGATGAAGGAAAGTTCCCGGGATGTTGGCGGTGTTGTTATGCTGCTTGCTGTTTTGGCGGAGTTTTTTATTATGAACTGGTGGCAGGCAGGGACAATGCTGTTACTTATAAGCATAACTGCATTACTTATGGAAGGATATGAGGGAAGGACCGCTCTAACGAAAAGCTCCTCATGGATTCATGCTGTATCACTGGGGTTTGCCGCTATGATGTTCTATGCTGCAACGGCAGGAGATGCTTTATATGAATACGTTGGTCCAATGGAAGCGGAGAGCCTTGTTCTGGCAGGTCTTGTTGTACTGCTGGCAAGCTATGGATGGCAGCAAGTTGATCGAATTGCGTTTGCGGAGCATGTGTTTTTTACAGCTTATGGATTTTATGGGCTGGGAATGTGGCTAACATTCAGTCTTGACTTTGATGCTGTATTGCGTGCGGTAATCATGCTTGGTGGAGTGGCAATGGCTTATTTGCTTTACCGGAAAACAGGATGGAGGGTCGTATCGTATGTTGTCAGCGGTATTTCCTTAATGTTTTACATGACCGTCCTTTATGTGCTCCATTCGGAAATGGCGATTCAATCGGATCTTTTTCAGTCATTGCAATTCGAGATCGGCGCGGTTTTGCTCCTGATTGTCGGTGTCTTGGCCGGCAAGTTTGATGCTCATATCAGGAAAAGTTTCTGGTGGGCAGGGCATCTTTTCTTGCCGTTCGCTTTGCTGACGAGTTTTCTGCTTTTTGAGGAAAAAACGGTCTGGGCATTTTTGATAGCTGCTGCTGTTTATGGCATAAGCCTTTGCTGGGCTAAGGCAGAGTGGGTGATCTTAAGCTTTTTGTATGGCTGTTTTACTGCGTTTTGGATTGGAATGGTTCAACTGTTTGACTTGTTGAATCTCGACGAACACATTCAATATGCGACACTGCTTACGAGTATCGCAGTTGCCGTTTTATGGAACTTCAGCAAAAAGAAGTGGACGAGAAGAATCGCATTTTACGTTGTTCCTTTTTCTGTATTTGGCATGTTCCTATTCACGCTGGCACCGAATGTTGATACGACGTTATTTGTTGTGATACTGCTTTATGCTTTGATGACGCTATTTATGATGCATCGGGAAAAATGGGATCTGTTTAATGTTGCTCCGCTTGTACTTGTCTATGGTGTTTTATGGCTATATGATGAAGCGCTTCCATCCCTGGAATACGTCATGCTGTTTAGACTTGTTGTGTTTGCCGGGGTTCTTATGGTGGCTGGTTTGCTCATGTATCCAGTTATCTATCAGGAGCAGGGGAATAGGGAAATACCATACAAGGTAGATTGGTACTCGATCATCGGTTTTGCTACGCTGTGCAGTTTATATGCCGTTTTGGCCGAAGCACTATGGACAAAACTGCTGCCCGGACTGCTAATTTCACTTTACTTGATATGGCAGCGGAAACGCATTCCATTTGTTCCGGCAAAATGGATTGTTTTCGGTGCAAGCGTCTTTTTGCTGCAGCCATATTATGTGTTACTTGGAAATACACAGGTTCCGGATATAATCGAACGGGAATTGTATGTTTTGCCATGGGTGGCTGCCGTTATTGCTCTGAGAAAAGTCTCAGATAGGAAGTATAAAAGACTTGTTAACTATGTCCAATGGGCTGTTCTCGTTATCGTTTCGCTCATGCTTATCCAGGATGGGTTGGCAAGTTCGACAATTTATGATGCATTGATCATAGGTGGGCTTTCCCTCGCCTCGATGCTTGGTGGGATGGCCTATCAGAGGAAGGCATTCTTCTTTGTCGGTGCAGGCGTATTATTGTTGAATGTTTTTCTGCAAACTCGGACTTATTGGGGAAATCTGCCATGGTGGGCGTACCTTTTGATAGCCGGATCCATTTTAATCGCAGTGGCAAGCTATAATGAATGGCACAAGCAAAAAGTAGCAAATGGCGGCACAACAATGGCATCCAAGGTCTATCAAAAGGTGATACAGAAGATAAAACAGTGGGAGTAGGTGGGTTTGGTGCTGGTGCCTAGTATAGTAAATAGATAGATAAACAAACAAAAACCATCGTTTTCGTTGTAAAATGGGAGTAC
>NZ_JBHUNA010000024.1:135756-191972 GCF_042685205.1 Lentibacillus juripiscarius | reverse complement strand
TACTCCAATCCTTTAAAAGTTAGTTCAGTGTAGTAATCTACACTAGGTGCGACTGCCCGTCGCACAAAAATGCCTTACCAATCATCGGCAAGGCATTCATGCTTAAACCAGCTTATTCCCAGATATAACTTCTGTACGCCTCACTCAGCAGAAGAAATTGTTCCTTATCTCCTGTATCAACGGAGTGATTAATTGCCATTTCAAGCTTCTGTTTATTCCAGTTGAAACATAATTCATCCAGTACCAATTGTGCCGTCAGTCTTAACTCATACGAAATTTCACGTTTAGCATAAAGTGTTTTCCCTGTGTAACGATAAAACCGGTAACTCGCTTTTTGCCGGTTCATGGAACACTCCCCCTTGTTCCTTTTTTCCATTATCCTAAAAAATCGTAAAAGTTGCAAGGGTAAATTATTAAAATAGGTTGTATTTTCAGTAAATATTTTTTTCCAGTTGTACTCTCCCTACTATGGATTAATGTTGCGATAGCCGAGAATACCCGCCACCAGTGCAAAAACCATCAAAAGGCTGGCCATCCATATGATATTCCCTTTCATCATGACAGCAATCACTGGCGGACCGGCAGCAACCCCAATAAAACGCATGGCTGTATAAATAGAAGTGATTACACCTCGGACACTTTTTTCCAGGCTTTCCGTGATGAGCGCATCCAAACACGGTAGTGCCATGCCAATACCGACACCGCAGACGAAAAAGATGGACAGCAAATAAACCGGGTGATCCATGAACGGAATAACTGCAACCGAGGCACCGGCGAGAATAATTCCAACAAAAGTTACCCATTTCATTACGGTCAGTTTCCCCTTTATCATTCGGCCGCTTGTAAACGAAGCAATAGATAGGGCCAGCAGTGGTATCGCAAGCAGGACACCTTTCCATATACCTTCATAATCGTATTTATCTTCCAGAATACTGGATAAGTAAAATAAAAATCCAAACAAAATAAACATGAGGATGGCACCGATCGCAAATACAGCCACAAGCCATTTGCCATGTTCTTTAAGGACATCCTTTGCAAATGCCATATATTCCTTGAATTTTGTACGCTCCTCTTCCCCGCCCTTATCTTTGATTAGGAATATAACCATCAGCACAGAGATAGCACAAAATACCGGAATTGAGTAAAAGGGAAGGAACCAGACAAGCGCTGCCAGAGCGGCACCCAATATTGGACTCAAAACTTTGCCTATTGTATTGGACGTCTCAATGATACCAAGTGTTGTGGTAGCTTCTTCATCATCTTTAAATATATCGCTAACAAGTGGAAGCACAATCGGGAATGCACCCGATGCACCAACTCCCTGCAAAATTCTTCCAGCCACAACAATAAGAAACGCATCATCCATCAAATGGGATGCCAAGCCGGCTAGCAGACCCCCAATTCCGGTAATAATCAAAGCCGGGACAATTACCTTTTTCCTTCCAAACCTGTCTGATAAAAAACCTGCTACCGGAATCAGGAAAATGGCCACAACTGAATAAGCCGTAATAATGTAGCTCGATTCAAGTTTTGATATATTCAACTCTTTTTCCATCACAGGCAAAATGGGAATCAGCATGGAATTTCCAAGCGTCATAATTAACGGAATTGATGCCAGGGACAGAACAGCCCATCGCTTTTCCTTCTCACTGAATTGACTTTCCATAACTGCATTCATCCTTTTATAAGTAATCAACACTACCATTAATGTTTACCCAGTGTGCTGAATTATCCGGAACTGAAACCATCCACATTTTTCCGAAAAATAAACAGCAAAAACTTTTAAAAAATAAAAAAGCCACCATAACAGGCGGCTTTTCTTTCTGTATTCATGTCACATCGTCAGGAGAAAGACAGTGACAATGGCACCGGCAACAACTAAAATGACATTCAGTCCAAAATATGCAAGTACAATAGCTACTGCACCACCAAGCAGGCCAATCAGCGGCTCGTCTGGAATGACACTCATTATCCCGGGAAAAATAAGTGCTCCCAAAGCGGCATACGGAATCGCATTCAGCCAGCGGTTAATCCAGTCTCGGAATTGCAGCTTATCTACAATAAATGCGGGGATAACTCTTGGAATCATTGTGACAGCTGCCATACCAATGATGATTGCGATAATCATGATGCATCCTCCTTCAACAGAAATACAGCGCTCCATCCGCCCAGGACTGTACCGAACACAATGGCCCAGCCATCACTCATAAACTGGCTGAATACGGCATTAATCAGCATGGCAATCGCAGCAACTAAGCCGACTCGCCACTCTTTTTTCACCGATGGGATCAGCAAACCGATGAACATTGCATATAACGCAATACCCATGCTCTGGCTCAACTGTGCCGGAATAACCTCCCCGAGCACCCCACCTAAAAACGAGCCCCCAATCCATGCAAGGTAAGCTGTTAATATGAGTGATGCGTAAAAATAGGCGCCTTTTTCCATTTTGGCTTCTTTCGTATGCAATGCCGATACTGCAAATGTCTCATCGGTCAATCCCATCGATAAAGGCACTTTCCATTTCATCCCGAAATCCCGCAAGCGATTCATGAACGACAAACTCATGACAAAATGACGGAAGTTAAGCACGAATGTGGCCACGATAATTTCCATTGCCCCGGCACCAACAGCAATCATGTTTGCTCCCATAAACTGACTGGCACCAGCAAAAACCATCACACTCATCAATGTCAGTTCCGTCAGTGACATGCCGGACTGTTTTGCCAGCACACCATATGTAATCGCTATTGGCAGATACCCAAGCATAATCGGGAATCCAACTGCTGCGCCTCTTTGAATCATATGTATTCTTGGGGATGTATGTTGTTTTTCCACTAGTTCTGTTTCCATTGATTGCCGTCCCCCCTAAGTGAAAAATTATGCTTATTATACCTTATTTTAATTCAAGAAAAAAGTAATTGAATTCGGAAAAATAAGACGCTGTTTGTTTGTTTCCTCTTGTTATCCGATCACGAACGGGAAAATGCATATTGACAAGTTCCGGACATACCATGTATAGTCATAGTAATATTTTAATCGAATAAAGCATCCGTGAATGCGCAGTAGATTCTTTACCGGGCAGCAAACAGCGACAGGGTGGCCGGTGCAAACCCTGGCAAGTAAGGATCGAATTACACATTCAAGATTAAAACGGATATGTTTCATAAGCGGGTGAGCGTCCCACAGATACCGGAAATCGGTAGCGGTATTTTCTGGACTTTGACACTCACCAAGCAGGGTGGTAACGCGGAGTAAAGCTTCGTCCCTATTTTGGGATGGGGCTTTTTTTATTTATACAACAAAGGAGGTTACTAAGTTGTTTCCTATTGAACCGAAACACCAGCCATCTCTTGGCGAATCAATTGCTATTTTCTTCTTAACGATTGGACTTATCAGTTATTTCTTAATTAGTCTTGGCACCCAGCCACACATCCCAATTCTTATTGCTATTATGCTTACAGTCATTTACGGACTCAGCAGGAAAATTCCGTTTAAAGATCTCGAGGAAGGGATGATAGCCGGTGCTAAATCAGGGATGGGGGCCATTTTCCTATTCTTGCTCATCGGAATACTAATCAGCAGCTGGATGATCAGCGGAACGATCCCAGCACTAATCAGCTCCGGATTCACATTGATTGGCGGTACCTGGTTTTATGCCATAGCGTTTGCCGTAACAGCGATTATCGGGATTTCACTTGGAAGTTCTCTAACCACAACGGCTACCATTGGCGTTGCTTTCATTGGTATGGGGACAGCCATGGACGCATCGATGGCGATAACAGCGGGTGCCGTTGTATCTGGCGCCTTTTTCGGTGATAAAATGTCGCCGTTATCCGATACGACGAATCTCGCTTCAACAATTGTCGAAGTGGACTTGTTTGAACATATCCGGCACTTGAGCCTGACAACGATTCCTGCTTTCATCATTTCATTCTTGCTGTTTGCTTTTCTTTCGCCGGATGAATCGGTCGGCGTGGCAAATCTGGACAAATACATGGCTGCCCTGGAGGAAACCGGCCTAATCTTCTGGACTTCCTGGATACCGCTTATCGTGCTGATTCTGGCAACCATTTTTAAAATTCCAGCATTCATCTCACTGGCTGTCAGCAGCATGACAGCTACTATTCTGGCCGGCATAACCAGCGAGATCGCCTGGACGGACATTTGGGCAATCTGGTTCAATGGCTATACAGCAACAACCGGCTTTGAACCTGTCAACAGTCTTCTGACAAAGGGTGGAATCAACAGCATGCTGTTTACTATTTCCCTTGTTATCCTGGCACTTGGATTCGGTGGTTTATTATTTGTCACAGGAATCGTCCCGTCTATTTTGTCAGCGTTCCAGGAAAAACTGCAGAAAATCAGGGCAATCATCGCCTCGACAGCTGCAACAGCAATTGGTGTGAATGTGCTGATCGGGGAGCAATATCTTTCCATTATGCTCACAGGAGAAACGTTTAAAGGTGTCTACCAAAAAGCCGGGCTGTCCAACAAAGCACTGTCCAGAACATTGGAAGACGCCGGCACCGTAATTAACCCGCTTGTTCCTTGGAGTGTGTGCGGTGTCTTTATTGCCGACGTCCTTGGTGTTCCAGTGCTTACGTATTTGCCGTTCGCCTTTTTCTGCCTGCTCAGTCCAGTCATCACCATATTATTTGGCGGGAAAACCATCATAAAGAAACAAAATGTATCCCCGTGACCGTCAGACAATAAAACTTAGTTTCTAAAAGAGGCTGAAACAAAAGTATAGAAGCAACGAAAAATTCGAACGATGATTTTGGATATCAAATCAGTCCGGATTTTTCGTTTTTTATAACGTTAGAAAGCATGAATGATGGATACCTTATAAGAAATACTTCGGCATCCGCCATAAGGCCGGGCCTGTTTACCGGTGTAGTTGATGTAAACTGCGACATAGTGAACAATTTGTGTGCTATGATACCGCTACAGAAATACACTTGGTGCTCGTCGTGTTGCAAGTCTTTGGGTGAAGACTTTTCCGATTTTCGCGCGACTTTCGGCCCGGATCGCGCGACTTTTCCGATTTTCGCGCGACTTTTGGCCCGGCTCGCGCGACTTTTCCGATTTTCGCGCGACTTTCGGCCCGGCTCGCGCGACTTTTCCGATTTTCGCGCGACTTTCAGCCCGGCTCGCGCGACTTTCTCGATTTTCGCGCGACTTTTGGCCCGGCTCGCGCGACTTTTCCGATTTTCGCGCGACTTTCGGCCCGGCTCGCGCGACTTTTCCGATTTTCGCGCGACTTTCGGCCCGGCTCGCGCGACTTTCGGCTACCCCAACGTAGCAGTTACGTCGCAGTTTATAGACATTGTTCAGCAATGTTTCATTCTCTAAGGTGATGCAAAAAATCCGCACGGCTGCAACTGTACTGCCAAACTGCAGCGATTATTGGCAATACTACAGCGATTCTCATCAAAAAAACTCCCCTCGTGAAAGGGAAGTTTCATTCCAAAATAGCCACTAATTTGCGCAATCCGTCCAGCAATCGTGGCGAAGGTCTGCAGTACAATGACTCTTCAAGGACGTGAATCCTGTCTTCCTGAATGGCCTTCATTTCATTCCAGCCAGGCCTTCTCTTCAAGAGCTCCGGCCGCATTTTGGATTCCTTCACGCCAACCCAGACCATGCAGATGTGATCCGGCTCTCGCTGTTTGACGTCATCCCAGGTCGTCTGGACGTTTGCTTGATTTTCTGTATCAAATATATTTCTGGAACCGGCCAATTCACTGATTTCCGTCAGCCAATTCGTGCGTCCAGGTGTAAAAATGGGCTTAGGCCACCATTCCCAATACAGAGTTGCCCTTTCCGGTTTAAGCGAAGCCTGTTCACGAAATGCTGCCACTTCCGCGCGAAATGCATACGCTTTTTCCTTGCCATGCCCGGTCTCTCCCAGTGCTTTGCCAACATACTCGATGTCACTGGCTATTTCTTCCAGTGAGTTAGGGTCCAGGGTAATGTAAGGCAATTCTCTCTTTTCCAGTGCTTCGATATTCTTTTCCATACCGGGAACACTTAATGAAGCTATTACCAAATCCGGCTGCAGCGCTTCCACCTTATCCATATCAATGGAGAGATCAGGACCGACTTTCGGCAATTGCTGGACTTGTGCAGGCCAATCAGAATAATCATCGACGCCGACAAGCAGTTCAACCCGGTCAAGATAGGCCATAATTTCTGTATTACTCGGGCAAATGGATACTACGCGCAACTTACTCCTCCCCCTCCAGATGCTTTATTTATCCTGATCAGTCGTCAGCAAAGGACCGTCTTTTGTAATCACAACAGTATGCTCATATTGCGCCGAGCGTCCTTGATCAACGGTTCGTGCCGTCCAATTGTTGGAGTCCATTTTGCTCTGCCAGCTTCCTTCATTGATCATTGGTTCAATCGTAATCACCATGCCCTCTTTTAACCGTGCGCCTTTATTTGGCAGGCCAAAATGAGGGATATGTGGTTCCTCATGAATGGTTGGCCCAATTCCGTGTCCTGTAAAATCGCGGACAACGGAGAAACCTTCCCCTTCTGCATACGTTTGGATAGCATGGCCGATATCGCCAATCCGATTACCGGGCTGGGCCTGCTCAATGCCTTTGTACAGAGAGTTTTTGGATACCTGCAACAGCCGTTCACCCGCTTCATCGACCGTTCCGACCCGGTATGTCCATGCAGAATCGGCAAGACCACCGTTCAGGTTGACCACCATGTCTATCGTGACAATATCTCCATTTTCCAGTTTTTCATCTCGTGGAAAACCATGACAAATTTCATCATTGACGGAGGCGCAAGTGGCAAATGGGTAGCCACTATACCCTTTTTGTTCAGGTGTGGCACCATGATCAGCCAGAAACTGATCGGTAAATGAATCAATTTCCTTTGTCGTCATTCCCGGTCGTATCATTTTAGCTATTTCCTTATGACACTTGACGAGCAGATCTCCTGCCGCCTGCATCTTCTCTATTTCGCGTTTGCTTTTCCGTGTTATCATCTCGGACTTCCTTTCTGAATCAAGTTCACTTCCCATTAATCAAACTGCTTAAAAATAGTCTTTTGCATAATAAATTTTGCCATTAATGATATTCGTTTCATCCGTTAAAATATCGACAAGAACGCCGCCAACAACGTCGGTGTCTTTCAGCTGATTATTTCGCTTATATTCCCTGAAATTGTCCACATCTTTAAATGCATCCGCATCACTGGCCCGGATCTTCTCCTGCATATTGGTATCCATCACGCCGGGGCTGAATGCAATGACTTTACTTGGCGTGTTCAGTTCCTCTTGTTCCAGTGCGGCTGTTCTCGTAAACATATTGATACTCGCCTTGGACGTGCAATAAGCACTCCAGCCATACACAGGTCTCTCCGCTGCACCAGATGTAATGGTTGTTCCAACAAATTGTACATCCTTTTCAGCAGCCTGTTTCAGGAAGTTATTCATGAATACCATTGGTGCTGTTGTATTCACCCGAATATGGTAAGCCAGATCAGCACTCTGGATATTCATCGACTGGTCAATCGGTTCCAGCACTGCGGCATTGTTAATCAGATAAACCGTCTCTGGATCCTGGTTAAAGACGGATTCACTAATTTCTATTGCCAGTTCCTCTACTTTCTCAATATCACCCAAATCGCAGGAATAGTGCTGATAGGTTATATTGTTCGCTTCCGCAAACTGATTCAGTGATTCATTCGGGCTTCTGGAAATTCCTATAACATGCACACCTGATTCCATCAAAAGTTTAGCAGCTGATTCTCCCAAACCCTTCGATACACCGGTTACCACTGCAAAACGCATACTGATTGATCCCCCTAATATTGACATATGGTCGTATGGTACCAAATTTCTTTCTCGTTTAATTACTAGCGCCAAGCTTGAGAACGGAGCAATTGCTTTAGCCTATCTAACACGTAGGACGATTAATTTTCACTGCATTCGAGTAATCTCCCAGCTAAAATTTTATACTTTCCTAACGTGTGAAAGTATACTTATTTTACAATAACAATGGCCTGGCTGCCCATTTGTTCCCAAGCTTTTTCAAAATTCTCCCGGCCGACTTTCTGATTTTTCTGTCCGTACGGGTTATTTACATACACATAATGTTCATCATATCCAGTCACCACGGCACTGTGGACATCAAATGATATATCCATACTGCCTTCTGGTGTATTCCATGTCTGGAAAGCTGTCGTTGGGACAAAGTTCACTGTATTAATCACCCACACCGGCAATCCATGTGAAATATAATGATACAGCAGTTCCACAGGTTTGCCAGTCAAATCAATGGCCTTATCACCGGCGTACTTCTGGGCAAGTTCATGAATGGGACCGTGGTAAACACTCAATCCCGGCCCATTCTCCATATCCCCGACAAAGCCCTCATTCGGATTCCCCTTTTGGCCATCCTCATAGGTTAAAGGGACACGGGGAACCTCGGCAGCTAATTCATTTTTGGTAGTTTCATACCCATGATAATTTAACACCATAGCAAGGCTGGCAACTTCGCACCCATTATACAGCCTCGGCTCATCCATTTGATTAATCAGTGGCACATCCACAGGGGCCGTACTCACAGGTGTTTCTTTGGCGATCGTTTTCAGAGAAGCTGTTTGTGCTTTGAAAACGGCCTCCGATTGTGTTATCTCCATTACTTTCTTTTCCTCGAGGCTAGTTACATTCTCAGCAGTCGCCTCAGAAAAAAATTCTTTATTATCACATGCAGTCAGTGAACCGAACAGCGCCAGCAGCAACAACCACCGTAAACGGCTCTTCATCATTTGAATTGTGCACCCCTGTTAAGCAATAGTTGACTAAAAGTCTTATGATTCAAAAGCGACTCGCGCAATGACAGCCACGAAATCTGTTGCTCCGTATGACTGCTCTCACAGTAGAATATCACCGGCGAAAATCTGCTTAATCGTTATTGACTTCAGCCCAATAACGGACAAGGGTCTCCATCCCTTTATCAAAACTGTCCAGCGGGAAACTTTCATTTGGAGAGTGTAGCCGGTCATCCGGTGTTCCAAACCCAAGCAGCACAATCGGAACGTTATAGATGCTTTCAATCCATTCCACAACAGGTATGGAGCCACCCATCCGTACATAAACAGTTTCTTTCCCGAAGGCTTCCGTGTAACTTTTCGCAGCTTTTTTAATCAATGGATGATCCGGATCAACTTTATATGCTTTAGCCGACAGCTTTTCTTTTTTTACATCGACCGTGACACCGGATGGCGCTGCTTCGTGCACATGCTTCTCCAGCAACGACTGAATATGTTCCGGATCCTGACCAGGGACAAGCCGGCATGTGATTTTTGCACCCGCCTGTGATGGAATAATCGTTTTCGTTCCTTCTCCCTGATAGCCGCCGAAAATACCGTTAATTTCAAACGTCGGCCGTGCCATTGTATGTTCTTTAGCGGTGTAGCCTTTTTCAGATACAGTCTCGGTTGCACCGGTCGATTCCCGGTAATCTTCACCTTCGACTTTAGCAATTAGTTCCCGTTCATGATCAGAAAGCGGCTCAACGTCATCATAAAAACCATCAACTGTGACCACTTCCTCTTCATTCTTCATGGAAGCAAGAATATGACTTAAGGCTATAGCTGGGTTGCGGACAGCCCCGCCATACATACCGGAATGCAGATCATGATCAGGTCCGGTTACATTAATTTCGATTCCGGTGAAACCTTTCAATCCATATAAAATAGTCGGCTGGTTCTGGGCAACCATTCCCGAATCCGATATGACGGCAAAATCAGCGCCAAACTGCTCTTTTTTGTCATGAAGCATGGTATACAGATTTTCGCTGCCGATCTCTTCTTCACCTTCAATGCATACTTTAACATTCAACGGTAATTTTCCTTCTGTTTTCATATATGCTTCAAAAACAGCAAGGTGCATGAAAACTTGCCCTTTATCATCACTTGAGCCACGGGCATACAGTCGGCCATCCCGTACTTCCGGTTCGAATGGATCACTCTCCCATTGATCAATCGGGTCAACAGGCTGCACATCATAATGGCCATAAAATAAAACAGTCGGCGCATCCGGCCCGGCCTGATTATATTCGGCATATACAAGCGGGTGCCCACCCGTATCCTGCTGCTCAACATTTTCAAAACCAATGTCATTTAAGTACGATTCCAAATAGGACGCCGCCTGTTTAATGTCATCTTTATGTACACTGTCGGTGCTGACACTTGGTATAGACAAAAAATCATGCAACTTTTTCAACAGCTGGTCACGATTGTCGGATAAGTACTTAATTGCCTGTTCACTCATGCTTACATACCTCCATTCTTTTGTTCCATTTTAGCATATTACGCCAAAAAAACGAATAGAGCGACTGGAATCGGGGGTCAAATGTTGAATTAGCGTTCGTGGGTAATGGCAGTGACTAACGATTTGGTATTCCAAGCGGTGCGGTGGGGCGCATTCGGGCGTTCATTACCTTGATGAGTGACCGAATGGCGATTCCTCCCTCGCATTCGGGCGTTCATCACCCTGATGAGTGACCGAATGGCGATTCCTCCCTCGCATTCGGGCGTTCATCACCCTGATGAGTGACCGAATGGCGATTCCTCCCTCGCATTCGGGCGTTCATCACCCTGATGAGTGGCCGAATGGCGATTCCTTCCTCGCATTCGGGCGTTCATTACCTTGATGAGCGACCGAATGGCGATTCCTCCCTCGCATTCGGGCGTTCATCACCTTGATGAGTGACCGAATGGCGATTCCTCCCTCGCATTCGGGCGTTCATCACCCTGATGAGTGACCGAATGGCGATTCCTTCCTCGTATTCGGGCGTTCATTACCTTGATGAGTGACCGAATGGCGATTCCTCCCTCGCATTCGGGCGTTCATCACCCTGATGAGTGACCGAATGGCGATTCCTCCCTCGCATTCGGGCGTTCATCACTTTCAAATCAAAATAAAAAACTGACCCCGGTACAATACCGGACCCAGTTCCAGCAAGCTGTCTATTCTAAACGTCCCACTTTATGGGATCCCTTCCAACATTATTTCAATGCCTGTTCCATGTCTTCAATCAGATCATCCGCATCTTCAATCCCTACTGAAACACGGATCAGCCCATCCGCGATACCCAATTCTTCCCGTCTGTCTTTCGGAATCGACGCGTGCGTCATTTTCGCCGGAATGGAAATAAGACTTTCCACCGCTCCAAGACTTTCAGCCAGTGTATAATACGCTACACGGCTTAAAACCTTTTCAGCTTCCTCGCCACTTCCGGCATCAAATGAAATCATCCCACCGAAACCAGTGGCCTGCCGTCTGGCAACTTCATGCCCTTCATGTGCGGGAAGTCCAGGATAATAAACAGTGCTCACTTTCTCATGGTTTTGCAGAAATTCTGCCAGTTTGGCTGTATTGCGCTCAACTGCTTCCATCCGAATTCCAAGCGTTTTAATACCGCGCATCAAGAGCCACGAATCCTGTGGTCCAAGCACCCCTCCAGCTGAATTTTGAATGAAGTGGATTCTTTCTGCCAAATCACTGGAACTAACCGCCAAAAGTCCTGCCACCACATCACTATGACCACCAATGTACTTGGTTGCACTGTGCAATACAATATCTGCACCCAAATCTAGCGGCTGTTGCCAATATGGTGTGGCAAAAGTATTATCAACAATTAGAAGCAAATCATGTTTTTTGGCGAGTTCTGCCATTTTTGTAATATCTGTAATTTTTAACAGTGGATTTGTCGGTGTTTCAATATAAAGCGCCTTCGTATTTGGTTGAATGGCTGCTTCAACTCCCCCTGCAATGCTCGTATCCACATAGTCATGTTCCAGATTAAATCGATTCAGTACATTTGTCATCAGGCGGTAAGTCCCGCCATAGACATCATCCGTCATCACAACATGGTCACCTGATTCAAACAGCATCATGACCGATGTTATTGCGGCCATACCGGAACTGAACGCAAATCCGGACTTCCCATTTTCTAAATCAGCTACGACAGATTCGAGCGCATGCCGGGTTGGATTGCCAGTCCTGGAATATTCGTAGCCACGGGGCTTCCCGGCCGAATTCTGTTCATATGTGCTTACCTGGTATATAGGGACCGATACAGCACCCGTTTGTTCATCTCCCGTAACACCGCCGTGTATCATTTTGGTTTTTGCTCGCATCTCCATTCTCCCTCCCCAATCTATCCTGGATAAATGCCCTTACTGAGATATCGGTCACTGCCATCAGGCAATACCGTGACAATGGTCGTTCCAGGCTCTGCATGACGGGCTTCTTTCAGGGCAGCATACATCGCCGAACCTGAGGAACTGCCAACCAATAATCCTTCTTTATTTGCCAAATTTTCAGTCATTGAAAAAGCATCTGAATCTGCTACCGTATAAATAGAGTCAATCAATGAGCGGTCAAAAAATTCCGGGAAAAACTCCATGCCGATCCCCTCGGTTTTATGCGGACCGGGTTCTCCGCCAGCTATAATTGACCCCTCTGGTTCTACAATAACAGACTTGATATTCTGTTTTTTCTCTTTTAAATAACGTGAAATACCCATAAATGTTCCGGCAGAACCTGCACCAGCAACGAAAATATCAATCCCGCCATTAAGGTCACGCCACAACTCAGGTGCCAGTGTCTTGTAATACGTAGCCGGGTTTGTCATGGAAGCAAACTGCTGCGGCGAATAACTATTAGGTGTTTTATCCAGAAGCTGCCGGGTCTTCTCAATCGCACCAGCCATGCCCTGGTTACTCGGCGTAGGTATAATTGTCGCTCCCAACGCTTTCATCAATTGCTGTTTTTCAATGCTGAATTGCTCCGGAACACAAAAAATAACCGATAAGTTTTTATCCAGTGCAGCGAGTGCCAAACCGATTCCGGTATTTCCAGCAGTTGGTTCGATAATAGTTCCACCAGGCTTTACTTTCCCGCGGTTTAAGGCATCATTTATCAGTTCAACACCCAATCGATCCTTTACACTTCCGCCCGGGTTATAAAATTCTAGCTTCGCATACAAACGAACCCCCTCTGGCAGGGGGAACTTCGTCATTTCCAATAACGGTGTATCACCAATTAACTGTTTGATGGAATGGAACAATGCCATAAACATCGCCTCTTACTCGGCAAAGACTTGATGCCATTCATCTTTTCCGGCCAGCATCTCTTTGGCAATAGCCTGTGCACCATCCAGGCTATGGTTGGCCGCCCAGCCGCACTGAACTTCATTGCATGCCGGAACTTCCTCCGCTTCCAGCACATCGTTCAGTGTTTTTTCAAGTGCCTCGACAACATCATCGTAACTGTCATTATTTAGAACAGCCAGATAAAATCCGGTCTGGCAGCCCATTGGACCGATATCCAGCACATTATCCAGGTGATTGCGAATGTTTTCTGCCATTAAATGTTCAATCGAATGCAGCCCAGGCATATCCATATGGTCTTTATTCGGCTGTTTAAAACGGATATCGTATTTATATACTTTATCCCCGCTTGTTCCTGTCGTTACCCCGACGAGCCGTACGTATGGTGCTTTCACTTTCGTATGGTCAAGGTTGAAACTTTCGACGTTCATTTTTTCCGACATGACAAATCGCTCCTTTTATTGTTTAACCGCTTTTATTATCCAGACAAAATCATTCATCTGTTCAAATGTAACATGGAAGCCAGTTGATGTGAAAATGCGCCTCAGCTCGGCCAGTGTTGTGTAATACTCCCTTTCGAGATCTTCTGCCAAATCCATGAACCCTTGTTCCCTGGCTTTATTTACCATTACTGCTTTATGTTCAACGGTTTCAAACACTGTATCCGCAAAAACAATCCTGCCCATTGGCTGCAAAATCCCTGCAAATTGTTTTACTGCACGTTCTTTTTCTAGATCTGTCAAATGATGAAAAGCAAACGAACTTACAATCGTATGCACTGGTTTAGAGGGGTCCGGAAAATGGATGAAATCACCTTCAAATAAGGAAAGGGATGGCAGTTTGCCGGAAGCCTTTTCCCGCATAGCCGCTGATGGCTCTACCCCTGTCACTTCATATCCTGACTCCATCAATTTTTTGGTTAAATTGCCAGTGCCAACGCCAAATTCCAGTATATTTCCGTGTGAATGATTGACTACTTCATTTAAAATAATATCATATTTATCAAAAACAGCTGCATACTGACGGTCAATACCTTTCACACTGTCGTCATACGTATCGGCCCATTCCTCAAATATTCCTAAAAACTCACGCCCCATCTGTTGTCATCTCCATCACTCCATTATTCATAGTAAACAACTATGTTTAATATGGATTATATGCATAGAATAACAAAAGTTGAGCCTAATAGCAATTAGAAGTACTCGGTTTCTGACGTAAAAAAAACGAGTGCGCACAGAATATGTGGCACTCGTTTCTTAATTGTTTCAGTCTTTGTTTTGTGGAAAGACCCGTTCAATCATGTTGCCCATCTGGTCAAATAGGCCTTCAACCGGCTCTCCGTCATCAGCATCATCTGCATAGTTTCCGGCCAGATCAAAAAAGTCAGGGTTTGTGGACACATATACATTATCCACATCCGAATCGACCGATTTCACAATCTTGGATATCTCCTGTTTCACTTCATCGGTAACTTCATTGCCGCGGTCACCATTATTGTTATTATTCGCATTGTTGTCCTGGTCTAGCTCGGCAGCGACATATGCATTGTTATCGGTTTTGACTACATATGCGTTGTCAATCCCATCAACCTTTTCACTTATTTGATCTGCAGCTTTATCAGCCAGTTCATACTGATCTTCGCCATTGTTATTGCCATTGTTGTTATTCCCGCGATTGTCTGTATCCCGTGTCTGGTTGCCATTGTTCAACTCGTTATTGTTACGGTTGTTCATATTATCACCGCGGTTATCTGCATCACCGCCATAACGAGTCTGTTCCACATTGTTGTCATCGCCATTCTGGTTGTTCGGTGCGTCATCGTTTCCATTATCTGCCTGGCACGCACCAAGAACAAACACTGCTGCAAGCATCATGCTATAAATTTTCCATTTCATTTGAGCTAAATCCTCCTTCCTGATTTGGTCTTAGTCTGCATCAGAAGGGCTGATTTATTCGCTCTCAGAAATTGGCAGGCACACCATTTTTGAATCAGACAATATAAATGCTAATCAGGGGAGACTATAAATGATCCTTTTCAATTAGAGGAGGGCATACAATGGATATTCCTGATTATGACAAAGCCCTATATTATACGCTGTGGGGCCAATGGGATGAGTTGCTCATACTGATGGTTCGCACAGAAGATGATATGCTGTCTAAAAAAATCCAGCTTTTTCTCCATGCTTACCATTATTCTCCTGATCAGACAGCAATTGTCGAATCTCACGACAGTTTGTTGTATTATATTGACCATGCAATGAAATATACACCACCGGTTGCCATGGAAGTGTAGGCAAAAAATGCACCAGTTTGTACTGGTGCATTTTTCATTAATTATGTCCCTTTTTCTTTTGGTGATGCCCGTGTCCGTCTTTGTTACCGTAAGGACCTTTGCCTTTGGAATGTCCGCCGTGCCGGTTCCTATGATGTCCTTTCTGATGGCCGTTTTTGTTTTTTCTGTGATGCCAGTCATTGCTTGGTGAGTGATTTTTCCGGTGTCCATTCCCTTTATAAAAAGCATTTTCATTGGCATTTTCATTAGGCTTTTTTTTCTTTGGGACAGCATTCTTCTTCCCACGATGTCCATGCTTTTCCTCTTGATACCTATGTTTTTCCTTGTTTTTCTCATGCGGTCTGATGTTTTTTGATTTTTGTCTAATTTGGTTTGCTTCTTTTTTCCGTTCTTTTACATCATCCACAGGAGGCTTTGTCTTTTCAATTTGTTCAGAGTTTTCAGTCTGTTTTTTCTCAGAACTGGATGCTGCATCCGTGTTTTTATCTGTTTCCGTATTACGTTGACCAGCCGTGTTCCCCGTTTTATTGTCATGACCAACATTTGTATTATAAAAGGAATTTATCATTTCTTTGTCATGATCATCAACAGAGTTTACGCCGGAGGTTTCTGTTTCGTCTGCAGCATCCTTTTCATTCAAACTCTTTGCCATTAATTCGTTCATCGACTGCTTTTTACCCCTGGCCTCGTCCCAAACCTCTTTCGGGACTTGGAATGCTGCTATTTCCCATCCGTTGTTGTTTTCGCTGAAATAAGTATCCAGTTTATCGGTCACGGACGTTTTATGGGTTTCTGGTATGTAGCTGATGCCTACCAGCATACTTTTTCCATTCTTAAGCATGTCAGCCCTTTCAGTTTCCTGCATAATGATTTGCAGAACCTCTTCCAAGCCTTTCCCACTATAATCTTTCAGCTGCTCCAGGAAAACTTCCGCATCGTCATTTTGCGGTTTAATCGAATGAACCTTCAGTTTATCGTCAATTTCCAGTTCCATGTTTGGATTGATGGCAACATTGACATAAGCATAGACTTCTTCTTCTTGCATCATAAAGTAAACAGGTAATAGTAGCAGTAGCAAAGCACATGCCATCGCAGTGATTCGAAATGGGATACGCGTCCTTTCCCCAACAAAGGAATGCCATACAGAAGGACGTTTTTCGTCGAAAGGCTGAAAATGGACTTCCATTCCAACAGCAGCCTCAGGAATGCGCCGCGCTTTCTGAAACGCACCATCTCTCCGCATGACAATCATATATCGCCGGCGCATTTCCATTACGATACCTTTTTTCACGAATGCACCCCCTTCAAATACTCCTTGAGATACGTATAATCCCCAAGCAGTATGATAAAAATGGCCAGGATGAATTTCCTGTTTCGTTCCAATGTTTTTTTGCTGACATTCACTTTTTGTGTCAGGTCTTTTATTGGCAGTTTCTTCTTCCGCCTGACATAATCCCGCAGTATCTGATCCTGATAAAGGATTTTTGCTGCCGCTATCGCTGATTGTCTGGCATCTTTATGTTTTGGCGAAACCTTTGTCAGCTGATCCAGTGACAATTTGTAGGCGTCCAGCTGTTCTTTGAAGTCGAGAATCTCTTCCCTCAAATACCATGCTTTCTGCTTTTCACGGTAAATTTCCTTTACAGCAACAACTTCGGCCGGATTTTCCAGCTGATCATCACCATCATTGTCATTCAATGACGCTGCAACCGGGGTTTTCTGCACATAACGGATATAATCAATCACTTTTCGTTTAATCACAAGCTTTGCAAATGATAAAAACGAACTGCCTCGATCCGGTGCGTAAGACATAATGGCATCATGAAAAGCGGTCAGACCGATACTAAATTCATCATCATGCATTGGATCGATATACCGTTTGCATACCTCTGAAACAGATTTTGCGATAAAAGGCTTATAACTATTCAACAAGTAATCCTGAACAGTATGATCTCCCTCTTGGGCTGCAGCAACCAGTTCTTCGATGGACCTTTCTTCCGGTATATATTCGGGCATCAACCTGCAGCACCTCCAGGCATTACAAAATACGTCCGTTGTATATATTTTTTGGGTGTGGCTGTTAGCTGATCATTGTGATTTATATCATTAAACATCGTTTTTTTCTTTTGCATGATGTCCCCACCATTTCCCGTTAAATTGCGTGTTCAACCTCTTAAAATTGAATAGACATCCTTCATCGTAACCCAACACATTTCTATCGCCTATCACAACAGCATTACAGTTTGTTTAAAAATTAATTACCACAAACAATACGCACCAAATCAGCTTTGTTTATGATAATAATCAATCGGTATAAACAACCCCACCCTGCCGTATGTATCGTGACGAAGTGTGGCAAAAACAACACCAATCACTTTCCCGTCCTGATTGATCACCGGACTTCCGCTATTGCCCCGGTAAACGGGGGCGTCCATCATGATAACCGGCTTATCCCAGCCATCAAGTGTAATCGGCTTAAGCACCGTACCTTTGTTTGCAATGCCATTAAAGCGGATTGGATTTCCGATAAAATACACTTGCTGGTCTTCCTGCTGCCATGCTTTGTCCGCTGCTAAGTCAAGGTGTGGCAGACCTGAACCTTCCACTTCAAGCACCGCCAAATCAGTGCCTGGATACGTTTCTACAACATCACCGGAAAACAATCCCTTCTCCGGGAACGCAACCGTAACCGTGTCTTCCCCCTCAACAACATGGTGATTGGTCAAAATGGTTCCATCATCAGAAATGGAAAAACCAGTTCCTCTTCCGTCATCCGTTTCAATGACTACGACCGACTTTTTATAAGACTGGATCGTATCTTGTGTTGACAATTCCGCCGATGTCAGCAAAAAGTCAATTGCTGGGATTGAAAAGGTCCTTGGCAGCATCGATATGGTATTTAAAACCATCCCCGCTGCAATCAGCCAGAACACCCACTTCGGGAAGGGGCGCTTTGGCTTATTGTCCTTTTCCCGAAGTGACTTTTCCAGCGCTCGCTGCCGCTCTTGTTCCACAAGTTCATACAGCTCTTCCTCATCAAAGTCTTCATATAAATCATCATCAATGATGTCACGGTCATCCCTTCCGTCCTTCATCAGATCACCACCAGGTCATCGCGGCCTTAAGCCTTTCTAAAAATCGGATTCGTTTCCATAATACGATTATACCATTTGCCAGCACCCCTGGAGAAACATTAGAAAACTAGGCTAGCGCCAAGCATTCAGGCGCAGGCGATTGCCTTAGTTGCACTTATACTTGGGACTTTAAAATTTTCACTACACCTGAGTAATCATCCCAGCAAAATTTTATACTTTCCTAACGTAGAAACCAAATCAGACTATTCCCGGTCCGTACCATTCTATGCACAAAGTTGTCACAATCTCTTGTGAAGATTATCACACTTTCGTAAATATGTAATCAAAAGGCCTAGAAAAATGTTATAATTCAATGAGAACAATAACTCGATATGGACGTGAAGTATATGTTACTTAAGGGCTATTATAAAAAAATCGAACCTGCATCCGGTGCCATTATCATGGCAAATGGAATCTTTCTGATTGGTGCAGTTGAGGCATTCCCTGTTCTTGATCAGGTGTACGGAAAATACCTGGCTTTTTTTCTCTTAGTTGCATGGGTTATTATTTACAAGGATTTATCCATTCAGTTCTTTCACCGTGATTTTCTAATTCCGTTCATCCAGAATCCCGTCAATTCATTCGTGATCGGGACATGGATTGCCGGTGTATCTGTTTTATGCAACGTTTTTCTCCGCTATTTTCCCGAGATCCTCCTGCTGACACAGGCAATGGGTATTCTCAACACATTCTTATGGCTTTTCTTTGTGGCTAATTGCATTTATAATTTTAAACAGCTAGTAGTCGATCATAGGAACTATCCTGTGCATGGTGCCATACTGCTCTCGACAGTTGGAACACAGTCCATCATCATTTTATTGAACAATGTGTTTTTTCAGTTTCCGTCGTATTTTTCAGAAGCGATTATCGTGCTTGGGCTCGTTTTCTATCTTGCAGGTGTCGCGCTGCTTTTCAACCGGTACATCAAACACCATGATTGGAGTCTGACCGGTGACTGGGCAAACACGAACTGCATCATTCACGGTGCACTGTCCATTACAGGGCTGGCAATTGTCACGACAAACACGTTTACACCTGGATTTGTCATTTATTTTTGGATTCTGGTATTCGTGCTCCTTGTTGCTGTAGAGGCTGTCGAAATAATCCGCGCCGTCAAACGAGTCAGGCATTATGGATGGAATCAAGGCATCTTTACCTATGATGTCACACAATGGTCCCGAAACTTTACATTTGGCATGTTTTATACGTTTTCACTCATTATGCAGACCAATCCATTTTATCCGGTACCGGAGTGGCTTTATCAATTCCAGCGGGGTTTTATGGATATCTGGGCCTGGATTGTACTGCTGGCTTTAATCTGGGAAATTGCCATATTTATCAAGGCAAGAGCCATTATGGTATATCGTGAAAAGCTAATTGCCCATTAAACAATGAACAGACAGGGGGAATGATTCAAATGCAGCTTGATGAGATGCTTGCATATAATCAGAATTTTGTCGAAAAACAAGCTTATAAACCTTATCAGACAGACAGCATACCAAACGAACGGACTGTCATCTTCACCTGTATGGATTCACGACTGGTTGAACTGCTGCCAAAAGCGCTGAACATCCACAATGGTGATATTAAAATGGTCAAAAATGGCGGAGCGATTATCCGGAAACCGTTTGACAGTATTATGAAGAGCATACTGGTGGCCATTTACGAACTGAAAGCAGAACAGGTCATCGTCATCGGACATTATGACTGTGGTATGTCACATATGGATACGGACGCCTTTAAACAAAAAATGGTTGACAAAGGTGTATCTAAACAGACGCTGGATACATTGGAACACGCTGGTGTTGACCTGGAAAAAGAATTTAAAGGCTTTGACTCCGTTGAAAGTTCTGTCAGAAATAGTGTTTCCATCATCCGGAACCATCCGCTGCTGCCATCCTATGTGAAAACGCACGGACTGGCCATTGACCCGGAAACAGGCAAAGCTGACCTGATTACGAAAGAATAGAATAAGCGTAAACAACAACCTTTAAGCAAAGCTAAAAAAACTGACCTTCACTAATTGGAGAAGGTCAGTTTTAGTTTAAGCATGATACTCAGGACTTTCATCCACATCTTCCGCTGCAAGTCCGGACAGAACGTGCACCCGGAGGATGAAGCCAATCAATTTATCCCCTTCATTCACAACTGCTAGCGGAAAACTGGATTCCAGTGCCTTCGGGATAAGATCATTCACATATTCATCTTGCTGCACAATAGTAATGTCCGTGCACATGACATCCGGCAATGTTTGTTTCTCTTTTATCCCCTTAATCGCGTCATCAATAGTGACAATCCCTTTCACATGGCGACTCCGGTCAACAACAAAAACACTGGATATTCCGTTCTCTTCCATTTCTTTTCGCGCAACATTCAATCCATCTTTCATGGAAACTAGTGCATTCGGCTGGATCATAATGTGCTCCGCCTGGAAAACTTTCGACCGGTCAATATCCCGGATAAAGTCAGCTATATAATCGTTGGCAGGCCTCTCGATAATCTCCTCCGGTGTTCCGATCTGATTCACCTTTCCGTCTTTCATAACGGCCACCCGGTCACCCAGTTTAAATGCTTCATTGACATCATGGGTGATAAATATAATCGTTTTTTGCAGCCGTTCCTGGATGTCCAGCAGTTCCAGCTGCATTTCGCGCCGGATAAGCGGGTCCAGCGCGCTGAATGGCTCGTCCATGAGAAGGATATCCGGATCATTGGCAAGTGCTCGTGCAAGGCCGACCCGCTGCTGCATGCCGCCCGAAAGTTCGTCAGGGTATTTATCTTCATAGCCCTTCAATCCGACACTTTCTATGTTTTTTTGGGCAATTTCCCGGCGTTCTTCTTTAGAGATGTTCCGCACTTCAAGCCCATACTCCACATTGGCCATGATGGTACGATGGTTGAAAAGCCCGAAATGCTGGAAAACCATCGCTACTTTTTTCTGACGTACTTCCTTCAGCTTTTGTTTGCTGGATTTAACGATATCTTCTCCATCAATCCGAATAGCGCCATCCGTTGGTTTATTCAATAAGTTGAAGCAGCGGATAAGCGTTGACTTACCACTTCCGGAAAGCCCCATGATGACAAATATTTCCCCTTCTTCAATTTCCATTGATGCATCATAAACTCCAACCGTATGGCCCGTTTCTGCAAGTATTTCATCTTTGGACATGCCGCTCTTTATTTTAGGGATAACTGACTTTGGCTTCGGTCCAAAAATTTTGGATATATGTTCGAGTTTTATTTTCGGAGCCATTAGCTTACCCTCCTGTGTTTTTGAAATTTATCCGCTACGCCGCCAGTGATGCGGTCAATAATAATGGCGAGGAATACAATGCTAATACCGGCTTCAAATCCAAGTGCAATGTCAATCTGGTTGATCGAAACGAGCACTTGCTCACCTAGTCCTTGTGCGCCAACCATGGATGCAATAACAACCATAGCCAGAGCCATCATTGTTGTCTGGTTCACACCGGCCATAATAGTAGGAAGTGCCTGTGGGAGCTGTATTTTAAAAAGCATTTGCCATCTGGATGAGCCGAATGATTCAGCGGACTCCATCACTTCTTGGTCAACACTGCGGATGGCAAGTTCCGTAAGCCTGATAACAGGAGGAATGGCATAAATCAATGTTGCAAAAATAGCGGACACATTCCCAAGTCCGAAAAAGAAGATTGCCGGGATCAGATAAACGAAACTCGGCATTGTCTGCATGGCATCCAGAATAGGCCGCATGACAACTGAAAATCGTTTGCTGAAAGCCATCCAAACCCCAAGCGGAATACCTAATGCGAGGGAGATAAGTACCGCGGTCATGACAATGGCAATGGTCGTCATCAAGTCCTCCCATAACCCGAATGTCCCGACTAAAAAGATGAAGATACCGTAAAGGAGACCAGCAGTCACCGATTTAAAATACCATCCGAGCAAAATAATCAGCACGATAAATAACCACCATGGTATCCAGATTAAAAACCCTTCAATACCATTAATGACATTTGAGGAAAATAAATAAATAAACTCAAAAAATGCTTCCAGCGTGGTATCCAAAAAATTGACAAATGATTCTACATAATCGCCCAGCTTAAACGTTATATCGGGGAAAACCCCCATTATAATCACACCTTTTTTCTAAGATAAGAAAATATTTAACAATATGAGTGAATTTCATAATTCAATATCTACCTTTAAAATACGAACAATTAGGTTATTGCGTTTGATTTCCACTTCAGGCGGACGCTTTCCGCGGGCGGCTGATGAGCCTCCTCAGGCTAACGCCTTGCGGGGTCTCATCTAGGCCTCTTATCCCGCAGGAGTCGTCCGCCTTCCGTTCCAATCTTCTAAGGTAGAGCACGAATGATTAAGTGTGTTTTCAGTTATAAGTTCGTATATTAAGCAAAAAATGTATTTATGAAATTCATTCAATATAACTCTTAATTGCAAAGTAAGCCACGTCCGGCTCCAGCGCCTTTGTTCATTGAATTGGGAAAGCAGCCAACCGGCAGGCCAGCTGCTTTTTTGAATACTAGTCCGTGTTCAAAAAGGAGGATAAAAAGGACCGAAAATTTCGAGGCGACGTAGTTTCGAGCATAAGGAAAGCTACCCTGAATCCGCATCTCACGCAGGAAAAGCGGTTTTCTTTTCCAAGGAGCAGAGAAACAAGTCAACGAAGAAATACGATGCGTCATTTTTACCGGACTTTTTGAACAACCTATATTACAGTGATTTCTTGACTTTTTCTGCCACATCCTCAGGAATCCATTCCGTCCAAACATCTTCATGTTTCTTCATCCACCAGACGGCTGCTTCCTCTGCAGATGCGTCTTCATTTTCGTTCATGTAGTTCAATGCTTCTTCTGTCAGCGCACTGCTAGTTTCATAGTTTTTCAGAAAATCAACGACATCTGGTGCTTTATCCGGAACATCTTTATGAACAGCAACAACGACATCATTTGGTGGTGCTTGTGTTGCTTTCGTTTTTTCGTATACTTCCGGATCATATTCTGGTTCCTGCAGTAACGTCAAATCATATTTGGCCGTCACAGCTGTTGGGGACCAGTAGTAGCCCACCCATGCTTCCCCAGCTTCATAGGCATCTGCCAGTGAGGCAACAATGGCTGCATCAGAACCAGGTTTAAAGTTGACAAACGACTCATTCAATCCGTACGATTCCATTTTTTTAGTAATAGCTTTTTCAATAGCCCATCCACTTGGTGCGTTGATCAGGCGGCCTTTTCCTGGTTCCGCCGGATCCTCAAAAAGTTCTGGATAGTTTTTCAGGTCCTCAACCGTTTTCAGGCCTGGAGCCATTGGTTCAATGCCGCGTTCCTCATCACCTTCAATGACATATGTTGGAACATACAAGCCTTGTTCATTGTCATCAAAATTCACAGAAACCTTCTCGATTTCACCAGCTTCAATCGCTTCTTCGTACACTTCTTTAATATTATCGGTCCAGACTTCCGTGTAGATATCAATATCACCTTCCCGCAGCCCCTGAACAGTTGCCGCCGTGGATCCTGGTGTAACTTCCGTATCAATACCATAGCCCTCTTCAATGATTCGCTGTGCAATCGAATTGTGCACCCTAATACTGTTCCAGCCAGCGTCAGCGAAAACAAGCTTATCCACTTTGTTCTCTGAACCTGATTCAGATTCTGCTTCTGAATCTGAACCGCCACAGGCAGCTAGCACTGTCAGCATCATCACAGCTGCCAAGATTAATAGCTTTTTCATTTGATTACCCCTTTTTTGTTTATTTTTCTTGTGTCCTCGAAATCAAAAAAAACTGAATATCGTCGTTTGACGAGGTGAAAAAAATATGTCCCTGAAGGTTAGAAGGTGACATGACTTGTGTGAACGAAGCATTGTGTGGATGACATCTCTTGTAAACACTATTTATCATAATAGACTAAATAGTTTTTATCAAACCGCAAATTCATTGATTTACGACGATTAACAAAGATATAACCATGATAGCTCACTATAACGTGCCAATCCTTGCATAATATTCCAAAATACTCTCTCTATCGACAAAAAAGCCGGTGTGACGCGCTTTTCCGACGGCAATATCTCCGTAATAGATATGGATACGGAAGACAAGTAGTATTTTATGGGTGCCATTCCGGTGTTCTGTTGGGACCGAATGACAGGTTCTCCTCTCTGTTCGGTCGTTCGTCACCTATATGTAGTTATTAAATGATTTGATGTATTCATTACAATATTAGATATCAAAAAAACGCTTGGATAATTATATATCTATCCAAACGTTTTTGTTTGTTAAGTCAATTGTTAAAATAGGTTTTAAAATAACTTTATTGTTTCCGATGCAGTTGATATAAACTGCGACACAATTTGTGTGCTATGACACCGCTACGGAAATACACTTGGTGCTCGTCGTGTTGCAAGTCTTCCGATGAAGACTTTCTTGATTTTCGCGCGACTTTTGGACCGGTTCGCGCGACTTTCGGCCCGGCTGCGCGACGTAGCAGTTATGTCGCAGTTTATAGACATTGTTCAGGAGGGGTTCATTCCCTAAAGTGAAGCAAAAAACCTCGGCTTGGTATTCAGCGCACCGAGGTTACTATCTATCACCATCAGACAACATTTTATTAGCTCATCTAATTCTCTTATTTACCCGCGGTTTCTTTAATAATCTCCATCACACGGCTCCGTGCCTTTTCACTCCGGTAGTTTTTCATATGATCAATCATGACCGGCGCCTGTTTTTTCAGCTTGTTTAACTCTTGCACCAGTGAATCGTTTGTCAGTTCTTCTTCTTCAAGGACATTTGCGTAATTTTTCTCTTTAAAAGAATTGGCATTAATAATCTGGTCTCCTCTGCTTGCCGATCGGGACAATGGAACAAGGAGCATTGGTTTCCTTAATGCCAGAAACTCAAAAATGGCGTTCGCCCCGGCACGCGACAGAACAAAATCAGCGGCAGCAAACATATCCTTCAAATCTTCATGAACGTATTCAAATTGCACGTAACCAGCTTGTTCGGCGGAGGGATCGATTTTTCCTGACCCGCAAATATGGGCAATCTGAAATTCGGGTAATAACTGATTAAGGCTTTCCCGGACAGTTTGATTGATTTTTTCGGATCCGCCGCTTCCGCCCATAATTAAAAGAACGGGTTTTGCCTTCGTGAATCCGCACATTTCAAGTCCGCGTGTTTTATCCCCTTCAAACAATTCTTCGCGTATAACGGCGCCAACATATTCGGCTTTTTTCTGTGGAAGATAGTCCATTGTTTCTGGAAACGTTGCCAGTACTCGTTTCGCAAATGGAATCGCCAATTTGTTGGCTAGCCCCGGCGTGAAATCCGACTCATGGATAACTGCCGGAACCCCGCGCAGTTTTGCGGCAACAATCACCGGAACGGATACAAAACCACCTTTGGAAAAGACAACCGACGGCTTCCGTTTGCCAAGGATACGCCATGACTCAAGCGTTCCTTTCAACACTTTGAATGGATCCTTCATATTCTCCTTCGACAGGTAGCGTCGCAATTTCCCTGTTGACACAGAATGATAGGAGACACCTTCAAGCGGTTCAATCAGCCTTCGTTCAATTCCCTGCCTGGAACCAATATAATCTATTTCCCAGCCCTCTTTTTGAAATAACGGAATCAAGGCCAGATTGACAATGACATGCCCTGCTGTGCCACCACCCGTAAATAGAATTCGATTTGCTTTCATAACCCAAGCACTCCTTCTTTCGCACACGTTAGAAAAACTTGACTTTCACTAAGTCTTTATAGTGAAAGCCTTAGTTTTACTTATAAGGTCAACCATCATTTATACTTCCTGACGTTGAAGTAAAACGGTATAATGATGTGGAATCAATTTTTACTTCTTCTATCCTAATGGAAAATTATATAGAAAGGAAGGGTATTATGCATGAAACAGCAACATTAAAGGAAAAGCTCAAACTATTCACTGTCATCGTAATACCCATCCTGATTACCCAATCTGGTATGTATCTCATGAACTTTTTTGACACAGTGATGTCCGGGCGGGCAAGTGCTGCCGATCTGGCCGGTGCAGCTATCGGATCCAGCCTGTGGGTCCCGATCTTCACAGGTTTTAACGGCGTGTTCCTAGCCATTACACCGATTATTGCACATATTATTGGAGCAGGAAAGAAAAAGATGTTTCGGAAAAATCCAGCAAGGTATTTACCTGGCAGTCATACTGGCCTTATTGGTTCTTCTCTTCGGGGCGTTTGCGCTTAATCCTGTCATGCAATTGATGGATCTAGAAGCAGATGTCCGTCACATCGCCAAATATTACCTTATTGCCCTGGGGGCTGGAACCGTTCGGCTATTGGGTTGGTATCATTATTGGCTTAAGCGCCGGCGCTCTCGCACTTGTCATACGGCTCCGGCACCTGCAGAAACAAAAGCTGCGACTTATACATTCGGAGTAGGAAAACTTTCCGACATTACTAAAAAGACCGCCCATAATAGGCGGTCTTTTCGCATACGCTTTTTTAAAGCTGCATCACAGGTTATAGAAACAGCCCTGCGATGGTTGCGGACAGGATGGAAGCGAGTGTCGCACCAATCAGCAATTTCATACCGAAACCGGAAACCTGTACGGCCTTCTTGCTGTCGATCCCCTGAACAGTTCCGGCAATAATACCAATCGATGAGAAGTTAGCAAAGCTTGTCAGAAATACCGATACAATGCCAACTGTTTTTTCAGACATGCCTCCCAGGATATCCTGGAACTCAAGCATTGCAACAAATTCATTCGTGACAATCTTGGTGCCCATTATACCGCCTGCCTCAATGACTTCCCCAGGCGAAATGCCCATTAGTATACCAATCGGAGCAATAATATAGCCAAGAATCTCCTGTAACGTCACACCAGCAAATACAAACTGAATCAGCCAATTAACTAACTCAAGTGAAGCAATAAATGCAATCAGCATGGCAGCAACGATTAAGGCAATTTTTCCGCCATCAAGCGCTCCATTGCTCATGGCTTCAAAAATGCTTTTATCATTGGACACATCTTTCACATCCACCACATCTTCCTCTTCAGGGACCTTCACAGGCGCAATGACGGATGCCATGATTAGTGCACTGAACATGTTAAGCGGCAATGCTGCAAGCACATATTGCGGCGGCAGAATCTGCAAGTAAGCTCCGACAATGGATGCCGATACGGAACCCATGGCAGATGCACTGACAATATAGAGCCGATTGTTATTCAAATGATGGAACTGCGTCTTAACGGCCAGCAAAGCTTCTGACTGACCGAAAAAGATACTGTTTACCGCGTTAAAGGACTCCACCTTTGGCAGACCGGTAATTTTTGATAACAGACCGCCTAAATATTTGATAATCGGCGGCAAGATGCGCAAATAGGTAAGCACTGACAAAAGTGTCGAGAAAAAGATAATCAGCAGCAAGACATTAAAAAAGAACACGCTTCCGCCTTCAGTTATCTGAATACCACCGACAACAAAGTTCACACCCTCTTTACCAAACTCAATCAGCTTATTAAAGCCTGCCGAAATTCCACTAATAACCGCACGGCCGATATCTGTATTGAACATGAACCATGTAATAACAAGCTGGGCAAGGAGCATGATACCAATACCCTTAAAATTGATATTTTTCTTATCGTTCGACATGAAATATGCCAAAGCCAATACAATAATGATTGCTAATACCCCAAAAATAATACCCACTGGTTTGCCTCCCCTATGATGTGAAGCGAATGCAGCATCATGAAACTGCTTACAAATCCGCTTTTTTCATTGTCAATTTTAACAGGTTGTCAGACGTCCAGCAAATTAAAAATTTACCAAATAGAATTATACAGTTTTATTAGTTATACCCTGCACCTAGGAGTTTTAAAAGAAATAACCCAAAGAACGTAATTAAAATTGCGTTTCACACGTTACTGACAATATCATCCTATTCCTAACATTCCTTAAAAAAACCCCCGCAAGGACTTCTCATCCAAGCGAGGGTTTTATTTTTGCTGTATAAGTCATTAGCCTTCGAGCAGCAAGTCGTATGGGTCTTCGAGCAACTCTTTGATGCGTACAAGGAATTGTACTGCTTCTTTTCCGTCAACAATCCGATGGTCATAGGATAATGCCAGGTACATCATTGGACGGACTTCAATGGAATCATCCGGCATAACCATTGGACGTTTTTGGATATTATGCATGCCAAGAATACCAACCTGTGGTGAATTAAGGATTGGTGTCGACAGCATCGAACCAAATGTTCCGCCATTGGTGATCGTGAATGTTCCGCCCTGCAGTTCATCCAGTGACAACTCTTTATTAACGGCTTTTTTGCCGAGATTGGCAATTTCACTTTCAACACCGGCAAAGTCCATTTTGTCTGCATCACGGACAACCGGTACGACAAGTCCTTCTTCCGTCGATACAGCAATTCCAATGTCATAGAATTTTTTCAGTACAAGTTCGTTACCCTGAATTTCCGCATTTAGAAGTGGGAAGTCTTTCAGAGCGCCGATAACAGCTTTTGTAAAGAAAGACATGAAGCCTAACTTAATATCATGTTTCTGCATGAACTTTTCTTTCCGCTCACTGCGCAGTTTCATGATTCCTGACATATCCACTTCATTGAATGTTGTCAGCATGGCTGATTCCTGCTGTACATTCACAAGCCGATTTGCAATCGTTTGACGGCGGCGTGACATTTTGACCCGTTCAACTGGCTTATCAAATGTCGTTTTTTCCGATTGCTTCGGTTCTTCTTTTTTGGCCGGTTTTGCTTCTTTCTGTTCGCTGGTACCTTTGGCATGAGTATCAACATCTTCCGGACGGATACGGCCTAATGGATCGCGTGCCTGTACTTTGCTCAAATCAATACCCAGTTCACGTGCACGTTTACGGGTAGCAGGAGATGCGATGACGTCTGCATTATCAGCCGGTTGCTCTTCTCTTTGTGTATCTGCCTTTGCAGCAGGTGTTTCCTGTGGTGCTTCTTCTTTCGTTTCAGCTGCTTCGCCTGATGTGTTGTCAGACGCACCGGAAGCATCAGCCCCAGCTTCCCCATTCTCATCTACTTTAGCAATAACGTCGCCGACTTCGACATCCTCACCTTCGTCACGGACGATTTCTGTGATGACACCGGCATAATCTGTATTTACTTCGACGTTCACTTTGTCTGTTTCCAGCTCGACGACTGCGTCCCCTTTTTCAACTTTGTCGCCTTTTTTGACGAGCCACTCGGAAATAGTGCCTTCTGTGATGGATTCTGCAAGTTCCGGAATCTTAATTTCGTTCACTGGAATCTCCTCCTTTGGACGGGTTAATTGCTTCCTGAATAATCTGCTTTTGCTCGGTTTTGTCAACATTTGGTTCTCCCACTGCAGGTGAAGCGCGGTGTGGACGGCCAACATAGCGTAATGTCTGCCCTTCTTGCAGCAACTCCCGCAAGTAATCATCGACAAAATCCCAGCTGCCCATGTTTTGCGGTTCTTCCTGTACCCATACAATTTCCTCCAGGTTCGGAAGTTCTTTCAGCTCTTTTTCAAGTTGCTTTGTCGGGAATGGATAAATTTGTTCCAATCGAAGAACACGCAGCCAATCAAATTTTTCATCCGAGTCGGCAATTGCCTCTTCAATGTCAACCATTACCTTACCACTTCCGATTAACAGCCGCTTGGCATTCTTCTTGCTCACTTTCAAATTTGGCTGCTGGCGCAATGGTTCAAATTTGCCTTCTGTAAATTCTTTCGCCTCCGAAGCAACCCGCTGGTTACGCAGCAGACTTTTCGGTGTCATTAGTACGAGCGGACGAGCTTCCTCCCTGCCGCGCATAGCCGCTTGACGGCGAATCAAATGGAAAAATTGAGCTGACGATGTCACATTGGCAACAATCAGGTTATTTTCCGCTGCAAGCTGCAGAAAGCGTTCCAGACGTGCACTGGAATGTTCCGGTCCTTGTCCTTCATACCCGTGCGGAAGCAGCATGACAAGGTTTGACTTGTCACCCCATTTTGCACGTGCTGCGGAAATAAACTGGTCAAAAATGACTTGCGCCGCATTGGCAAAATCCCCAAACTGCGCTTCCCAGATGACAAGCGTGTTAGGTGCCTGAACACTATACCCGTATTCAAATCCTAAAACACCTGCTTCTGAAAGCGGGCTGTTACGGATGTCGAACGAAGCTTCCGTACCTTCAAGTCCATGCAGCGGGCTGTATTTGTCCCCGGTTTTCGCATCATGAAGAACCATATGCCTGTGTGCAAACGTTCCGCGCTCGGTGTCCTGACCTGTCAGGCGAATTGGAATGCCATCATTAAGAATAGATGCATACGTTAAAGCTTCACCGGCACCCCAATCTGCCTTGTTCCCTTCTTCCAGAACATTTTCGCGTCGTTTGAGAATCCGTTCCAGCTTCCGGAACACGGTAAAACCTTCAGGGCGCTTTTGCATGTCTCTATTCAGTGCTTTCAGATCTTCCAGTGGTACAGCTGTCTCAAACTGATCCAGTCCATTCGTCAATGCGCTCGGCATCACTTTTGGCTCGGGTTCACCAGTATCGTTTTCCTTCATGTTTTCATATGTTTCCCGAAGGTTGGCTGTCACCTGTTCCATGACCTTTGTCAGTTCATCAGATTCAACTATGCCATCCTGCTGCAGTTTTTCAGCGAAAACGCCGGCAGATGTCGGGTGTTCATCTATATTTTTATACAGTTTCGGCTGTGTCGCTCTTGGCTCATCCATTTCATTGTGGCCATAGCGGCGATAACCGACAAGATCAATCAAGAAATCCTTATGGAACTTTTGACGATATTCATAAGCCATCGTAATGGCAGCAATACATGCAACCGGGTCATCTGCATTGACATGGATAATCGGAATTTCAAAACCTTTGGCCAAATCGCTGGCGTATCGGGTGGAACGTCCGTCCTGCTGATCAGTTGTATAGCCAAGAAGGTTATTTGCAATGATATGCAGCGTTCCGCCTGTCTGATAGCCCGGCAAGCCTTTGAAATTCAACGTTTCCGCAACAACACCTTCACCGATGAATGCCGCATCCCCATGAATCAATACTGGCAGAGCTTTTCGGAAGTCCTGCTCCGGATATCCTTTTTGGGAACGGTCATCCTGTCCTGCACGTGTAAATCCTTCCACAACTGGATTAACAAATTCCAAATGTGACGGATTGTTGGCAAGAGTGATTCGTGTTCCGGACCGTTCATCATCCGCTTTGACATCTTTTGTTGCTCCAAAGTGGTACTTCACATCACCGGTCCAACCATAATTAATGCCTGTTGAACCTTCCGATGGAATCAGTTCTTTATCGGGTGAATGGTGAAACTCGGAGAATATTTTATCAAACGGCTTACCCAATACGTGTGCAAGGACACTCAGGCGTCCGCGGTGGGCCATCCCCATCATAATATGTTCGATATTGTCTTCAATCGAATTCTGGACAACCTTGTCAAGCATTGGAACCATCGATGCGAGACCTTCAATGGAAAAGCGCTTCTGGCCGACAAATGTTTTTTGCAGAAACTCCTCGAAGCCTTCCACTTCAGCAAGGCGCTTCAGCAACCCTTTTTTACGCTCGTTGGAAAAGCCGTCATGGAACCGTGCCGATTCAATATAATCCAGGAGCCACGCCCGTTCATCATCTTTGTTCACATGATCATATTCAAAGGTGATTGTTCCGGAGTACAAGGATTTCAGCCGTTCAATGACCTCATATCCATCATCAACACCACTCGGAGCCTGTTCCCACAGCCAGTTAGCAGGGATATCCCGTAAATCCGCTTCCGTCAGTCCGTAAGTCTCCGGATTAACTAGCTCGGTTTTTCGCCCATCACGTCCTACCGGATAGATATCTGACTCAAGATGTCCAAAACGACGAATAGCCTCAACAAGTTTCATTGCTGAGGTCAGTTTTTTGACATCTCCTATAGAAGGACCAGATTGTGTCACCTGCTGAGCTGATTCTGATGTATGACGTACCCGTTCAGGGGCACCGTGCTTGTCAAACAATTCCTTCAGCGAAGAATCTACAGCAGCAGGATCCTCCTTATATAATTCGTACTGTTCTTCGATATAACCCATATTGGGACCATGAAAACTCTCCCAGAATCTTTCGTGGGATTCCTCACTCTGTGCCACGTCATATACCCCCATTAGAAGTTAACTTTATCCCCGTTAGATAACGGCCTTTCATATCCATTGTTCATTATAGAACTCTGTCGCAACTTCATCAACTAATATACCCTATTTCAAGGGCAGAAACAATAAGCGCCAGGACAGTTCCAAAAATAAAACAATTCGCATAATATGACGTTTTCCTTTAAAACTTGGATAAGAGTTCACATCATAGCTATAATCAGGTATAATGAAGGCATACTAAACGTAACAAAGGCTATGATTCATGCATGAAAAGGAGGATGTTCCATGAAGCTTACATTGTTGATGGGCGTTATCATAACATTTCTAGTTTCCTGTTTCACAGCAGGATATGATGCAAAACCAGGTGTACCGAAAAAGAACCAGTAAAGAACAAAAGCATCGGCATAACAGCCGATGCTTTTCTTATTCGGTGGCAGTACACTAGGCCATTCCGGGAAAGCCACGCTGCCGCAGTACTTCAAATGTAATAATTGCAGCTGTATTCGATAAGTTCAATGAACGGACCTGGCCACTCATCGGAATACGTAAACATTGGTCCTCTTTTCCTTCCAGAAACTCCGGCGGAAATCCCGAGCCTTCCCGGCCGAATACAAACAGTAAATCCTCTTCCATATTACTGAAATCATAATCGGTATAATAATTGGACCCAACATTTTCAATATAATAGAATGTGCCATTGGGATAATTGGCATACACTTCCTCAATGGAGTCATATTCCCGAACATCTGTATATTGCCAGTAATCAAGCCCGGCACGGCGAACCATTTTGTCACTTGTCGAGAATCCCAAAGGACGGATCAGATGCAATGTGGCCCCTGACCCTAGGCAAGTTCTTGCAATATTCCCGGTATTAGCTGGTATTTCCGGCTGATATAGTACAATATGCAAACCCACGTTTCTTCTCCTCTTTCCTTCACATTTTCAGTTCAAAAAGTCCGCCTCCTTTTTGAACACGCACTATTATAGCATTACTCACCAATTCGGAAAAATTTATATTGTGTATCCGGTGTCCATGCGAGTGAATCTTCATATGACCAGTAACGGTTCCGGCTGTTATCTGTATGTGCATTGACAAGGGGCATGCCATCCGGGTCTTTGGCGACAACAATCGTGTTATGATCCCATCTGCCATCCCCTGCAAAGTCATAGCAAATAATATCACCTGGTATCAGATCGCTTGCTGACTCCATTTCTTTTCCTTTTAATCCCGCAGTTGATCCGCTTAAATACCACCGGAGTGAATGAGCCACTGCCCAGCTGTAACTCCAATTATCCTCCCCATACCACCAGCCACTTTCACGGTCGGGGGCTCCACGCATGGGCGCACCTCCAGCCCTCATGCATTGTGACACAAAATTAGTGCAGTCCACGTCAAACTTCCTATATTCCGGATTATAGCTGTTCCACCATCGTTCCGCATACTGAACAGCAGCACGTCTGTCATAATCAAATCGTTCAACTGATCTGTTTTCCCCTGTGGCATTGGAAACAGGGTGGGTATGCCCGGGCTCCACGGGTTCGGCATCCCTTTCCACTCGCCAGTGCCCGGTAATTCTGTCATCTTCCAACTGAAACCAATACGGTATTACTTGTTCTTCTCTAATAAACTTACCATTTTGCCTGATCAGCAATGCCAAATGAAGCAAATACTGGTACACTGTCTGTTTACCGTACCTAATGGATTCAAAAACATGTCCATGGCCGGTAATCCGGGCAATCTCCGCTCCTCGCTCACGATATGATGTTTTTTTTCGCTGCCACCAGCCGGCTTGGTCATCAGACGCCAATTGAAAAAATTCCAGCCAAGTATCTTTCACTTTTTCCATAAAAAATCCCCTCCAATACCAGTATATGGAGGGAATGGCTGTCCAAAGCACCATCCATTCACAATCAGAATCAACCGCTCGAAATGGTTTTTTCAAGTGCCAGCAGGAATTCTTTCTTATCCAGTCCACCGCCATAACCAATCATTTTCCCGTCAGCGCCTATCACACGGTGGCACGGGACTACAATCGATAGCGGATTTTTATTAACGGCGCCTCCTGCAGCACGCACGGCTTTAGGGTTTCCAATTGCTTGTGCAATACCTTTATACGCTGTCGTTTCACCATATGGAATAAAGTCGTAAAGCGCCTGCCAGATTTGTTTCTGAAATGGGGTCCCGTGAAACTTGAATGGAAAAGAAAACGCTTGACGCGCACCATGAAAATATTCCTGAAGTTCCTGCTTAGCCTGCTCCACCTGTTCGGGACTATGGACAAAACTTCTATCCGGAAAATACCGTTTTACCCAAGCTGCCATCTTGTTATTCATCGATTGAAACGACCCATATTCCACGCGTACAATGTTCTCCCCATCACCAACAATCAGCATTGTCCCGACTGGCGTTTCCACCTCATCATAATAAAGTGTCATGACAAAACCTGCTCTCCCTCAGAATTGCTTCTTTAAATGCGTTAAACAACCTCTTTAAATGCCAGACCTTTTTCCATTTCAGCCAATACCTCTTCATCCGTTTCCTTCTCCATCGCTTCTCTAATCGCTGCAAATGCTTCTTTTATTCCGATTTTGCCAAGTGACCATGCAGCTGTGCCACGGATGACAGGTCGTGGATCGTTGTTCATGACCGCAATCATGTCATCGACAGCCGTTTCATCTTTATAATGCCCGAGCGCCAGCAGTGCATTTCGCTGCAGTGGCTTCTTGCCACGCCACGATCCAGCAATATGGCCAAACGTTTCTTTGAACTCCCGGTTGGAAATCCGCAGCATCGGTTTAAGCTTTGGCTTGGCAACATCCGGCTCTGGTTCAAATTCCGGATGGTTGTGAAAATCAACGTGTTTGTTGTACGGACAGACGACCTGACACGTATCGAAGCCGTAAATAAAGTTCCCCATTTTCGGCCGAAATTCATCAGGCAAAAAGTCCTTCGTCTGTGTTAGAAAAGCAAGGCACCGCTGGGCATTCAGCTGACCGCCCTGTACAAGGGCACCGGTCGGACAGGCGTCCAGACATTTGGTGCAGGATCCACAGCCGTCTTCAAGCGGGGTATCCGGCACAAACGGAACATTGGTAATCAGTTCACCGAGATAAACATAAGAGCCAAATTCCGGCGTGATGATGGCAGTGTTTTTTCCGCTGAATCCAATCCCAGCCCTTTCAGCAACCGCGCGATCAGATAATTCACCCGTATCAACCATCAACTTCGTACTGGCATCCGGTATTTTATCCTCAATAAAGGCAGAAAGTTTTTCCAGCTTCTCCCTTAATACTTTATGGTAATCCACACCCCAGGAAGCGCGGCAGAAAACACCACGCCGCTCCTCCTTCGTGCTTTTTGGACCATTTTTCATCCGGGAAGGATAGGCCAAGGCAATCGAAATGATTGATTTTGCTTCCGGCAGCAGACGATCTGGTTCTGTTCTTTCTTCAATCGAGCCTTTCTCAAAGCCGGATTGATAACCCAGCTTCTGTTGCCGTTTCAGCCGATCTTTCAAGCTGTCAAATACATCCGCTGAAGCAAAACCAATTTTATCAATGCCAATTTCTTTGCTGTAATCGATTATTTCCTGTCTAAGCTGATCCGTGTTCATCCTACCCCTCCTTTCCGTCCTGTTGTCAGCGCGCCTGTCTGACCGAAGCTGTGCGCATCCGGTTTAGCACAGCGGCGATTTCATATCTTCTTGGACGAGCGATATCACCTGGGTGCTGGTCCTTAAACACAGCAAAAGATGCCAGCCCCTTTTGGTCCATTTGCTGTTCAATATCATCCAGCAGGCTGTGAAGCGTTCTTTCTCCAAGCGCATTTGTACGGTCCAAGTGCTGGATAATTTCCGCAATCATTCGTGTTTGTGACGCATCCACAAGCTGCTCGGTATCACGGAATGTTATATCAGTCCGGCCCATGATGATGGTTGTCAGCCCTTTTGCTTGTGTTTTGGATTTATTCCCTTTTTTAGTCTGCAGTGTTTGCTGCTGGAAAGTCCGGCTGCTGACGGCACCAAATGTATCATCATCGAGTGCCTCCCGGTTGATCGGGCTGTCCGCCACAATGGACTTCGCCTCTCCAGTTACATCGTAGGGGACATATGCTTCCATCATGATCACCTTGTCTGCAACATCAAAATAATCACCCGAGCCGCCCATAACCAGAATAGTAGAAACATCAAGGTTGTCGCGCATTTGCTTTATTTTATCAATAAACGGCGTAATCGGCTCTTTATCCTTATGGACCAGCTTCTGCATCCGTTCATCACGAATCATGAAGTTTGTGGCACTTGTATCTTCATCAATCAGAAGCGTTGTCGCCCCTGCTTCCAGCGCCTCCATTACATTGGCGGCCTGTGATGTACTTCCACTGGCATTTTCGGTAGAGAAGAAGTGTGTATCCTGGCGGTGAGGCAAATTATTGATGAACGGTGAAATGTTAACGCCCGTGACTTGCCTTCCGTCTTCCGCACGTATCTTCACGGCATCCGGATCTGTCAGAACATACTCACGTCCATCGCCTTTTACGTGGTAATACACACCGCGCTCCATCGCCTCCAGGATCGTGCTTTTACCATGATAGCCACCACCTGCAATCAGGGTAATGCCCTTTTTAACAGCCATGCCGGTGATTGGCTCATTACGATATGGCACCTGGATTTCCACTTCCGTTTCTTTCGGGCTCTGAAACGGTACCGCCTTCTTCAGCGGCCGATTACTCACACCGCTCTCTCTTGGCAGAATGGATCCATTGGCAATAAATGCGATCCAGTCATTGCTGTGCATGGCTTCCCTGATTGCTTCCTGCTGATCAGCGAGCTGCACAGCGTTTTCAACTTCCTCATCTGTTATGGAAAAAACAGATTCTTTTAAAATGGCAGGAATAGCTTGCATGAACAATTTTTCTGCTTCTCTGCCATTAATCTTCCGTCCATTTGCCGGCAGCCCGATGGAGATGCACACCGTAATCGAGCTGGAGTCAGCCTGGACCGCACTGCGCTCAAGTACCTCCTGGCCCGGGCGATCAAATTGAATGCTCCCACTTTTCCCGGAACCTTTAATGGAAAATTTGCCTTTTGCAATCGCCTCTCCCACTTTGCGGGCAAGGATATCTTCGGTTGCCACTCTTCGTGCGTAGGATGCAAACCAGTCATCCTTCATCGGGCGTTTCTTAGCCGGTATGACCACCCGAATCTTGGATGGTGCTGCAAACGGATCACCCTGCACGTAATCAATATATAAATCAAAATCGGAAAATTTGTAGTGACCTTGCAAACTTTTGTACGCTTTATACCCTTTTCCGTCTATTTGCTGTAACGTCTGCGCTAATTTCTTCATAAAAATCCCTCAATTAATGATAGTGTCAAATTCAGAATACACGCTGCCGAAAACAGTTTCAAGTAAAGCGGCGGGAAGCCAGACAGCTTATACAATGAAAAAACGCAATGCTTCGGATGATGGCGAAACACTGCGTTACGACTTTATGTATGGAGCGGGTGATGGGAATCGAACCCACGACATCAGCTTGGAAGGCTGAGGTTTTACCACTAAACTACACCCGCATGTATATATAGAAACGTGCATGATTTTGTCCTTTTTTGTCGGAACAAGATATAGTATACCGTTTTAGAAAGAGGATGTCAACAGTTTTTTGATTTTGTCACGTTAAAAATTGCGATAGCTGCCTTTTTGATTAAAGTCCTATACACAAAAGAGCTCCACCCCGCTGTATCAAGCGGGGCAATTTTAAAAGGATTCCAGGGAAAGCTCCGTTTACAGTACACAGTTTTCCACACCGCACTGCTCACAGGCAAGAAGTCGCTTTAAATAGGCCATATCTTTCAACAGAAAATATTTGTTTTTATTTTCGACAACGCCCTGGTCTTTCCATTTATTCACAATACGGCTGACAGTTTCCCGCGATACAGCTATGTGTTTACTAATATCCTGTATGACAAGAGGCTCCGTCATCCGGATACCATCAGGTGTAACGACCCCGTACATATTTGAATACCGTACAAAGAACGACGCTACGGCCCCCTCAGAGCCGAATGCAGTATAGTCACGGAGTTTAGCTTTACTAGCTTCCAGTGACTCAGCAAGCCAGTGCAAGAAATGGAGGCTCAGTCCGCCATTTTCAAACAGAAGCTTCTCTGCCATTTCTTGTTTAATAGCATACAGTTCACTATCCTCCATTGCTTTCGCTGTATGCGAATAATGACGTCCGCCGAACACCCCTATCTCACCAATTCCGTCATTTTCACCGCGTGTAAAAACAGTAAGATATCTGTCCGGCCCAATAGTTTTGAACACCCTGATTTTCCCACTTTCGACAAAATACAGATAATCGGCCGGCGCTCCTTCTTCAAAGATCGTATCCTGCTTCCGTAAAATCATTGGTTTGGAATATGTCATAAGCAAATCACGTTCATTTTGTTGAAGCCGCTGTAAAATAGGTTCCATTTTTATTTACACGCCCCTTTAGTGACCTGTATCCATTATACACTAAAATGAAACGTAATCTGTGAAATTTATCACTAAAATTTGTGCAAAAAGGTGGATAAAAAGGACCGACTAGTTCGAGTAAGTAGCACACCTACTGTGGAGAAAGTATCAAATCATATATAGCACAGCATTATTTTAGGCTGTTTTCTAAAAAACTACTTTTTGTGTCGTTTTAGAGAATGCCCCCCTGCTTAACAATATCTATAAACTGCGACACAGGGGCAAGGGAGATTTCCGCTCCGGACAGTCGCTTTCACCCACAGGGCATAAGCGCGACATCTGCTCCGACGAACAAGATGTTCTAGGGTCAGCGTTGTCACAGTACGTGACGAATTTAGCCAACATCCTTTTCGCAGTGTCTTCTTTACCACAGGCACGGCTTCAGCCTCCTCGCGGGAAAGCGCCGCTGAAAAAGTCCGAGAGAAGGCTTCTCAAGGCCAAAAACCACCCAAAAGAGAGCCGAATAGTCCGAGAGAAGGCTTCTCAAGGTCAAAACCCACCCAAAACCGGGCCGTAATGTCCGTGAGAAGGCTTCTCAAGACCAAAAGTCACCCAAAAGAGGGCAGAAAAGTCCGTGAGAAGGCTTCTCAAGGCCAAAACCCACCCAAAACCGGGCCGAAATGTCCGTGAGAAGGCTTCTCAAGGCCAAAACCCACCCAAAACCGGGCCGTAATGTCCGTGAGAAGGCTTCTCAAGACCAAAAGACATCCAAAAGCGGGCAGAATAGTCCGAGAGAAGGCTTCTCAAGACCAAAAGCCACCCAAAAGCGGGCCGAATTGTCCGTGAGAAGGCTTCTCAAGACCAAAAGACACCCATAAGAGAGGTAGAAATTCTTATTCAATCTCAATAGATTTGGTGTGCTTTTTGACTTGTTAATTCCATTTTTGTTCCACCAAAGATTTTTATCAGACTCTTTGACCAACTCCTAAAATTGATCACTTTACAGGCCCTTGTGTAGCATATAGAATAACGTTAAATCTGAAGGGGGCGAATAAGGTGTCTGTCTATCCTATTACACTATCACAAACTGGGTTTGTCCACCGTGATGAGCTCACCTATCCATTCGAAGAGCGCGGGCTGCAATTCGGCGATGGCATTTATGAAGTTATCCGGCTTTACGAAGGAACCGGGTATCTATTTACTGAACATATTGACCGTTTATTCCGATCTGCCGCCGCCATTAGGCTTGACCTGCCATTTTCAAAAGAGCAAGCTATGAATCTATTGACAGAACTTCTCAAGCGGAATGAAATGACCTCCGATGGCATCATTTATCTGCAGGCGACTCGTGGTTCCGCACCGCGTACACATGCATTTCCAGGAGATGTACCGGCCAATGTCTATGCTTATGTACAGGATATGCCACGCAAAACGGAAAAACTGACAACAGGGGCTTCTGCCATGACGCAGCGTGATACCCGCTGGGAAAACTGCTATATTAAAAGCCTGAACCTCCTGCCAAATGTCCTGGCTAAGCAAGCAGCACAGGAGAATGGCTGTTATGAGGCAATTCTCCAAAAAGATGGAATCGTAACGGAAGGCAGTTCATCAAATATTTACCTTGTCAAAAACGGCGCTATCTATACCCACCCAGCAACAAAAAGCATTCTGCACGGCTGTGTCCGTATACGCGCGGAAAAATTCGCTGGCGATTTAGGCATGCCATTTATCGAAAAAGCATTCACTGTCGATGACATCCCGGACGCCGATGAATTGTTCCTTTCAAGCAGCACATCTGAAATCATGCCGGTCATTAAGGTCGACAGCAGCCAAATCGCAGACGGAAAACCAGGCAGTATCACCAGAAAACTCCAATACCTTTACGAACAAGACGCAGCCATTACCCACATGAACGTCTAACCCTTTGCCGATGCAAAGGGTTTATTTACAGTTTAAAGAAAATTTCATTGATTCGTAACGCGAAATAGTTTACAATAGAAAGAAAATTTGCACGTCCGAGGAGGAGAAACATGAACGATCAATCAAAACGTCCGCTAACCGCAGATGACTTAAAAACAATCAACGTGCTCAGTGATCCACAGTTCGCACCCGACGGAAATACCTTTGCCTTTGTTTCCACAGCTGCCACTGACGACAATGACTATACATCACAGTTGTTTATGCAGTCCCTTGATGAGGCACAGCCGAAACAATGGACATTTCGTGACGCGAAAAACGGTCATCCGCGCTTTTCCCCGGATGGCAAAAGCATTGTTTTTCAGTCCGACCGGAGCGGCACCCAGCAAATCTGGCTCTTACATACTAATGGCGGAGAAGCCAGACAGCTGACCACCTTTAAACATGGCACTTCAAATCCGGAATGGGTCAGTGATGGCAACTCCGTCATTTTCAGCGCACCACTGGAGGCACAGGACGATGTGACCAGCCAGCACGAACTGTCAGATGAAGAGCACAGGAAAGAAAAAGAAGAAAAAAGCAAACAGCCACTCGTCGTCAGCCGGCTGAAATACAAATCAGATGCCAACGGATTCCATGATGAGAAACGCACCCAGCTGGTCAAATATTCACTGGAAGAGGAAACATTTGAACAGCTCACATCTGCGGACACCCATCATCATCTGGAAGACATCACACCAGACGGAAAATACCTTTTGTACAGTGCCAACCTGAGTGACGACGAAGATTATGAATTAACGAATGACCTTTATCTCTTGAACCTATCAACAAAAGAAAAAACCAAATTGACCGACGGAAATGGCCAATACGTCAGCGCACGGTTTTCACCGGATGGAGGGAAAATTGCCTGTTTCGGACACCAGTTTGCCTACCAGGGGGCAACACTGAATGATTTATATATCATTGATACCGTATCCGGCGAACAAACCTGCCTCAGCAGCAACTGGGACTTCCAGCTGGGTGATGCAATGATTGGCGATACAAGAATGGGCCAATCGGAAACTGGGCCTATCTGGAGCGAAGATGGGAAACACCTCTTCTTTATTGGGACTGATACAGGGTCTACCAGTCTTTATCAGGTGGACCTGACAGGGGAGCTGCGTGTGCTGCACGAAGACAATAGTCATGTGTTCGGGTTCGCCCTCAATGGCAGTAATTTTATTCTGGGCATCAGCACTCCAATAGATCCAGGCAACTTCCACCAGCTTGATCAGGATGGTAAGCTGACACAGCTGACAGACGCAAATAAGAAATTCCTTGATGAAGTAGCATTAAGTGAACCAGAGGCATTAACATTCCAAGCGGATGACGGCTGGGAAATCCAAGGATGGCTGCTGCGTCCATATGGATTTGACGCAAGTAAAAAATACCCGTTCATTCTGGAAGTGCACGGTGGTCCGCATGCCATGTACGGACAGACATTCTTCCATGAATTACAGCTGCTTGCCGCCAAAGGCTATGTCGTTTTATATACCAATCCGCGGGGAAGCCACGGGTACGGGCAGGAATTCGTGGATGCATGTCGTGCAGACTATGGCGGGAAAGATTATACCGACTTGATGACTGCGGTTGACTATGTAATAAAGAAATATGACTTTATAGATCATGACCGACTTGGCGTAACCGGAGGCAGCTACGGCGGGTTCATGACGAACTGGATCGTCGGTCACACCAACCGGTTTAAAGCCGCTGTCACCCAGCGATGCATCAGCAACTGGCTAAGTTTTTACGGGGTAAGTGACATTGGCTACTTCTTCACTAAATGGGAACTTGGCAAAAATTTGCTCGAAGACCCGAAAGCACTGTGGGATTTCTCACCGTTAAAATATGCTGAAAATGTGGAAACGCCATTACTGATTGTACATGGTGAAAAAGATTACCGCTGTCCGATTGAACAGGGTGAGCAAATGTTTGTTGCCCTAAAGCATTTGCGCAAAGAAGTGGAGTTTGTCCGTTTCCCTGATGCCAATCATGAACTGAGCCGCAGCGGAAAACCGGACATGCGAATGGAACGGTTGAACCACATTACACGCTGGTTTGACGAGTATTTATAAGAGATTGTTCAAAAAGTACGGTTCATCCTCCTTTTTGAACACACATTTATAGGAACATTGCACAGTCCAAGGGGCGCCTTCTATTATTGAAGGCGCCCCTTGCTTTTACTGCCAGCACGTATATAGGAACGAGTTAATGGAACAGACCAGCCTCTTTGGATTTTTTCATCAGTCTATCCGTATGTTTATTAACCGCATTTTTAAACAGCACACCAAACAAAAGAAAGCCAAGTCCAATTAATCCCAGTATGGCCATATCATATATAGCCGCTTCCCAAATGATGCCCCCTACCGGTTCACGCATCAAATCAATGGCATACGTGAACGGAAGGAATGGGTTGATTGCCTGGAAAAACTCGGGAAGAAGAACGACCGGATAAGTACCGCCAGCACCGGCAATTTGCAGCACTAGCAGGACGATAACCATCGCTTTTCCGACATCTCCAAAAAGGGAAACAAGCGTATAGATGATCAGCATGAACACCAAACTGATCAGCAGACCAAATACAACAAACCATCCAGGTCTTGCTATATAGGCATCAACGATAAATATATCCCCAAGCGTCACAATGACGGTTTGCAATAATCCAATTGTAACAAATGTCAATAGTTTCCCGAGATATCTTTCTCTGCCGGTCAGATCTTCACGATGATGAACATCAGCGGCCAACAAAGAAATCAGAAGCAATCCCCCGACCCATATAGCTAGAACGCTATAGAATGGCGTCATCCCGGAGCCGTAATTTGGAATTGGAAAAAACTCATTTTTATTCAGTTTAACCGGTTCGGAAAAAAACCCGCGCTCAGCCTCTGGATTATTCTGCAATAACTTAATGATTTCATTGATATCCGTATCGCCCTGGATATCACGAATTCTGTCCGCAAGCTCATTGACTTTATCGTTTACGTAAGGAAACTCCCCAAGGATTGTGTTTATGACATTTTGCCCCTTACCGATATGATTTTCTGTGTTTGCCAGAATACTTTTAACTTCTGGAATCGTTGATTGTACTTCAGACAGTATCCCTTTTGCACCCGTTAAGGTCTCTTGAGCTTGGCTGATTTCCTGTTTGACTCTAGGTTCAATTGTTTCTTTGTAGTCCTTTAGGAAATCGCCTATCTTGTTTGCCGTATTGCCTGATAATTCCTCTAAATTTGTAATAACAGAATCCACTTGCTGTTGTTTATCCTCAATAAAAGAGGTGATTTTACCCCCATTCTTTTGCACTTCTTGCAGGGCACCCCCTAATGTTTCCAAGCGACGAATGGCTTCTTCCAACACTTGATTCTGTCCATTTTGGGCATTATCCCCTTGATCAGAGGAATTCTCACTGCCTCCTTGTTCGTTCCCACTAGGAGGACTATCACTTCCATTTTGTCCATTACCACTGTTCTGCTGATCCTGATTCATGTCTTTCAGCTTTTTTAATTCTGATTGAATACTTCCTATCTGACTAATGGCATTATCCAACGAGTTGTTTATTTCATTTTGCAACTGTTTTCCACTGCTGAAATCAATGTTCTGATTTTGAACATCCTGAAGCAGTTTATTGATGTCCTTAGCTGTGCTCTGCGCTTTCTTCAAATCCTCTTCAATCTTTGGTGCCATTTCATTCAGACGATTTTTAGCTTTAGACAATAGGGAAGCCGTATCCCCAACTGTTGAAAGCCCATTGCTGGTTGCCCGTTCAGCCTCTGGAATCATTTTTTGAGCTTCATTAATGATGGACTGGGCATTCTTCGTATCTTGCAGCCCATTCGAAACCAAGTCATGGACTTCCGGCAACTTTTCTTCCATCGTAAAGATATAATCCTCAAACTTTTTGATATCCGGCAGGTTTTCATTCAATTCTACGCCAATTTTATCAAACATATCGAAAATGACACCATTTACTGTAGATATGAAGTTACTGCTGGTTTGCTCCACAATTGTGCTGGCACCCTTATCGGTAATCTTTGGCGAAATGGCATTGATTTTTTCATTCACATAATACTCCATTTCACTTTTTTCGGGGTTGTCTGTGATGACGGTAGCCAGCTTATCGGAAAAATTTTCTGGAATGACAATGACAGCAAAATAATCGCCATATTTCAGCTTATCCATTGCTTCGTCACGGTTTGTAAAATGCCAATCCATGGAATCATTGTTTTTAAGAGTATCCACAAGATTATCGCCGACATGTATCTTCTTCCCCCTGATCTTTGATCCCGTATCTTCATTCACAACACCTATTGGGATTTGGTCTGTCTGGCCATATGGATCCCAGGAAGCCACTATATTGAACCAGGCGTACAGGGAAGGCAATAGAATAAGGCCGCCGATTAGAATGGCAGCGACCCAGTTTCGTATAATATTTTTCATATCATTTGCGTAAATGTTCCAGCCGTTTTTCATCGTATACTCCTTGTGTCACGGAAAATGATTATACAGTTTAGGCATTCGCCCAAATACCATGATTATACATTATACCATTAATTACATCGAGAAGCATCCGCATCCGCATACTATCATCATAAAAATTCTAAAAAACAAACGCCCTCAATAGGACGCTTGTTTTATCACCAGTCGGTATGATTATTTAGAAATTCATTAACCTTATCAATATACTTTTCCTTAGCAACAACAAACGGTTCCCCGTGATTCGCACCATCTACCGTCAGCAGTTCCGCGTCACTTTTCGTATTTTCATATAACTTTTTTGACATCCTAGTCGGAACAAAGGTATCGGCGTTACCGTGAATATACAATATCGGAACCTCTGCCTTCCTGACCTGGTCAAGTGCCGAAGCTTCTTTCAATGAATATCCTGCCCGCAGCTGGGTAACAGCACTTGTGGACGGAAGGAATGGAATGGATGGCAAATGAAACATGCGGTCCATTTGATAGGCAAACAGATCGTACACACTTGTATACGGACTGTCTGCAATAACAGCTTTCACATTGTCCGGAAGCTCTTCACCAGCAGTCATCAGCACCGTCGCAGCTCCCATTGACACACCGTGCAAAATAATTTCCGTATCCTCACCATATTCCGCAATAATCCGCTTTATCCAATCCACATAATCCAGCCGGTCATGCCAGCCAAAACCGATATAGTCTCCTCCGCTTGCACCATGTCCCCGTGCATCGGCAGTAAATATATTATAGCCCTTCTGCTCATAATAGTATTGGCCAAACAGCCCCATATCCATTGCATTTCCTAAGTAGCCATGCGCCATGACAACCACTTTATTGGATGGTTTATCCGCCTCAAGAAAGTATCCTTTCAGATCAATTCCGTCATGGGAAGTCATCGTCCACTCATCAAAATTCTGTTGATTGACCCATGTTCGCCAGTCTCCTTCCAGCAGTACTTCCTTTGTTTCAGCGGATACTTCCAGATCTTCATTCCCCTGCAGAAAGTCTTTTTCATTACGATCGATAGCCAGCTGATAAAAATACACGCTTGCACCAATATCTATAATCAGTAGGACAATTAGTAATCCGATTCCTATCTTAACCCACTTTTTTCGTTTCACGTCACGTCTCCTCTCTAATAATCTGGTATTCCATTTATATTATACAAGAAAGTCGTCTTTTTCGATTATGGTACTTCTTAGAAATTTGGGCGTCACTTTTCCGACGAATAAACTAGGGGTATCGAACTAGAGCACCGGTGACAGATTAATGAGAAAAATTAACCATTTTCCGTTAATGACAAGCTTTTCCAGTTGTGATGTAGTATAATAGAAGAGACAGGTTCAGGGGCGTGCGAGGATTGGAAGCAAAAGAGGAATACACTCGCTTGCTTTGCGGCTTCAAATCCCTTAGATGAAAGGGGTTGAAGTGTGTGATTCCGATTGACAAGACGCTCGAGCTGATGCTCATGTTTGGGACACTTGTCGTGCTGATTGTTGATACCAATGGAAAAAAGTAACCACCCTTCCGTCGGCGGAGACGGGGCAATTACTTTTTTCAGTGCGTATTCCGAAGCCGCCACGCCCTGTCAGCGAATCTGTCCGAGTCGCAAGTTGCCGCTTGCGACTCGATTTGCGGTCTGCCTGCTGGGCTTCCTGCGGCCATGCTCCCAAGATGTTAACTGGATTGTATAGCTCCAGTAAATATAGCTGGATCAGAGCAGCCAAATAAAACAGCCAATTTCATTGTATTCCATTCGTTTAGAATCATTCCTCTAACAGGAATGTCCATCACAGAACTAGTCAAAAAGTCATTGGCAAGGATTTTCGTATAATGCTTTCGTCTCATATTGATTTTACCATACATTACGACGGCCGTCCATCCGATAAGACTATGTGCAGGCACACTGTGGCCAACGGGCTGACAGCATACTGGCTAGTTCAGGGATGGGGAAAGGGACTGGAAGAGCGGGGATCCCTTAGTACTCCGTTTCTCCGACACCTTTATACATCAGAAAACGTCTATGTCATCCAATTCCTGCAGTTCTGTATCCCCGGGCCTGTCCGTCCGCAGCTGGCCAATAAACAGTTTCATTGTCCGTTCATTAATCCAGCTGGTTCCCCAAACATCTTCATTGGCAATCATGGTACCCATCAGCCAGATTCGTCTAGCTGTTATAAATAGTGGCAGACTGCGCATGTCATCCGCTCCCAGATTCCGCTGTGCCAAATACCCTTGTAGAAAGGCATCCCAGCATTCTTCCTCCATTTTTTTATAATTGTTTTTTAAATTCCACCAGGTAACAGCTATATCATATCCCCTGAATCCAATTGCACAGCAGTCGAAATCAAAAATTTCCATACCACCATTATGCAGATGCATATTATGATTATGAAAGTCACCGTGGCAGAAGCCTTTTTCAAGGTCCAGCGCTTCCAGATCAGCTTTCGTATTTTTGACAACCGTATGTAGTATCTCCACCATTTCCCGGCCGGTATGCTTTTCTAGTACGGGGGCAATGACCTCGGCAGGTTCGTCCAGCAAATGGTGCATATCAAGCTCAAACCCCCGCTCATACGCTGGCGTAAAATCCGTTGTCAAATGATGCAACCGGCCGAGTGAGGTACCAATCAGTTTTGACGTTTCTGTATTGATCTGCGGGCGCTCCCCTTCCGAATAAGTGAATAGCACGCCACAGCGCACGCCTTCAGGAGCATTTAGCTCATAAATATAGTTACCATCCAATTTTTTCACGGGAACGGACAGAAGAAATCCCCTGGCATAGAGCTGGCTTAGCCCGTCCAATTCAAATAAAATAGCCTGTTTATGTCGCCAGCCCGCCCGGTAAAGCCTGAAAATATACTTCCGCCCCTGTTCATCAGTAATTTTGTACGTGTCATTCAATCCACGGTAGAGAATTTCACATTGCATTTCCCATGTCAGACCGTGGCATTCCAGCAGCTGTTTAATCGTTTCCGGATCAATTAATGTATGTGATACATTGATTTCTAGCATATATATCCTCCAACACCGGCAATGGTTTCTCCTTATTCAATGGCTCAGTGCAGAAACATCACCATAAACTCCTCGTCGTAATAACGATCACCCATTCTAACTGCACGCTTATGCGTCCCGGATGGCATGAAACCAAGTGCATAATAGAAGCGTTTCACCATCGGGTTTCTGATAATAATGGACAAACATAGCTGCTCTACCCCGTCGAGTGCTTCCGCATAATTAATCGCCGTCTGCATCAGCTGTCTGCCCAGTCCCTTGCCCCTTTCAAAAGGCGTGACATAAAGGGCTTCCATATACGCACGATGTTCTGTCTTGCTTTTCGTATCCCTGGTGAGTGTCACAATGCCTATCAGTTCATTTTCTGAAAACGCTCCAAACGTCACGGTATTCTCCGACTGGAAACGGACTTTATAGACATCAATAGAATTAGACAATACTTCCCCGTAGCTCGAAACATAAGCTTCCGGGCTGTTCAGCATTGCCTCCAGCCAAAGATTTCGGTATGCCTCTGCATCATGTGGTTCAAGTACACGAATATCGATTTTAACCCGTCCCCTTTTTCGTTTTTAATCCATTATATGAACCATCATTGAGGATTCATGCCTAATGGAAAAACACGAAAAAGGAGAACAGCCTGTACGCATATTTTATTTTTCCTCATATGCGCCATATTCATCTCCATAAAACCGGTTATAGCGAAATTTGAACCGTTTGAACAGGTGAACGGCGATTACTTTCAAAATAGCGTATCCCGGAATACCAAGAATCACACCGACAACACCGAACAAATTCCCGGCAACCAACAAGACGATGATGATCGTAAGCGGGTGGATATGCATTGTTTTGCCCATTACATTCGGTGATACAAAATTCCCCTCTAAAAATTGCACCGCCGCCCAGACAATTCCTAATTTCAGAAGCATAACCGGTGAATCGACGATCGCAATGATAATAGCAGGTGAAATGGCGATCATCGGGCCCAGGTACGGCACCACACTGGTTACAGCCGCAACGACAGCGAGTGTGATCGCATAATCAAGACCGATGATTAAGTAACCAATGTACAACAAAACACCGATGCAGGAAGCAACAATAATTTGTCCCTGTATGTAAGAACCAACCTGAACATCCATATTCTCTAGAATTTCATCAGCATCATCCCTGTACCGCGGCGGCAGCAGTTTCAGACAAAACGCTTTGAAATGCCCGCCGTCCTTAAGCAGAAAGAATAGGATAAACGGAAACGTCACCAGCGCCACCACAACACGGGTGATTACGTTAGCGATATTCTGTACCCCTTTAACAGCGCCACCAATGGATTCCATAACCCTGCTCGTTAAATCGCTCAAATTGGATGTGAACCAGGCATACCCTTGTTCATAATATGGCGCGAGAAAAGAAGTTTGGATCCACCCTTCAATCCCGGCACCCATTTGGCTTAAATAAGATGGGAAATTAGCCGCCAAATCCTTCACCTGTGCTTCGATCGCCGGAGCAGTGAGCAGAATAATTCCTGTAAGAAGCCCGCTGATTCCAAGGATAAGGATGATAATTCCCCAAATTCGGTCAATCCGTCCGCGCTCTAGCAAATTGACAATCGGATTCAGCAAATAATAGGCAATAAAAGCAAGAATCACCGGCGGAACAACCGTTGAAACGATGGTCAGAATCGGATCAAAAATAAAAGAAACCTTCGTATAAATATATATGGCAATCCCAATCAGTATCAGCAAGACCAATCCGAAAATCAGATCACGTCCGCCAATAAATCGCATGAACCGGCTCGTTCTCATACACAAAGTCCTCCCTCACTCCCCAAATTATAGAACAATTTGCGAATAAATTCCATATTTGTGTTGTTCCAATTATCTACGGCGTTTGTTTATCCAATACAGTACAGTTGATGTAAACTGCGACACACTGAAAATTCTTTTTCGTGACGTTTTTCTGGTTTTAGTGATGATTGAGTGCTTTGATTCCGCTCCGGCAGAATACTTGGTGCTCGTCATGTTGCAAGTTTTTCGACGAAGCAGCACTCCTCGCTGGTTGAAGTGTACTCGGTGAAGCTTTGCTTTGTGCTCGTCATGTTGCAAGCTTTTCGGTGAAGCAGGATTCCTCGCAGAAGGGGGGATTTTCATCCATTGATTTGGTGAAAAGTCTCCCATTTTTTCTTTGAATTAATCAACATTTGAAAAAAGGGGCACCTTTTCAGTGACCTCGACTTTTGGTCTTAAGAAGCCTTCTCTCGGACTTTTTGACCCGCTTTCGGATGGCTTTTGGCCTTGAGAAGCCTTCTCTTGGACTTTTAGCGGCGCTTTTGGATGGCTTTTGGCCTCGAGAAGCCTTCTCACGGACTTTTCGGCCCGCTTTTGGGTGGTTTTTGGCCTTGAGAAGCCTTCTTTCGGACTTTTAGCGGCGCTTTCCCGCGTAGCCGTGCCCGCGGTAAAGAAGACACCGTGAAAAACGGAGCTTGAGCAGATGTCGCACTTATGTCTGTGGTGAAAGCGACTGCTCGGAGTGGAAATCTACGTAGCAGTTATGTCGCAGTTTATAAAAATTGTTAAGTAGGGTTCATTCTCCGGAGCCAACATGCAGCAGTCTTTTAAAAACAGCCTGAATTTATAATTTCTAAGCATCAAAAAACCAGCTCCCCGAGAGGAACTGGTCTGTCATGTACATAATAAGCAGCCACAATTGCCGTATTTCGAAATAAAAAGTTTTAAAACCACCACTTCACTAAGTGGGTGTTTGCAGGGATCTTCCTGTCTTCCACGCATAGGAGGCACGACATTAGAATCCCGATATAAAACTCCCTATTCATCTGTTAGAGGTTAAAACTTAATTAAATACGAACAATGCAGCCTGTATTTATATACTAACGTTTTACGCCATAAAAATCAATGGAAATCTTAACCTGTTAAGGTTTTCTAGACTCAACGGTCGTCGACGAATTCATGCTCAAAACAGCTGTTCATAAACTTCCAGCAGCTGCCCTGCCCTAACCTCATCATTTGCGTTCCGCGCATAATTCAGTTCTTTTTCAACTACGGAGTCAAGGTACGCTATTTCTTCCTCATCCAGACTTTTAACAAATTCCTCTTCATCACTAAATTCGGTTGTCTGAAGCTTTTCAATCAGCTGCTTCGTCATATCCTGCTCACTTGTGTTCGCAAGTGACTCGCGCAAGTAGTGCAACGTGTTATCGATGATGATCACCCTCATGGATTGTCTTTTCTATAGTGCATAAGCCACGCATGCCTATTTTCATACGTTGTCAAATCTTTGTGTTCTTTTTCTTAGCCCGTTGTTCGAGCTGGCTGTCAGGCTGGTGATCTGCCACTTCTTCACTCAGCCCCTGTTTATTGACACTTGACTTCACTTGGTTTTTACTGCGGTTATTTTTCTTACCCAATCAAACCACCTCCAAGCATAGTTTTTCTACACTGAAGGCTTTTATGCTTTAGAAAAAGTTGGCTTACACCTACATGCTCTGCTTTTGACTTTTACAATTCTCGAGCATAGGCGTTTTACTTTTTTGTTTCATATTTGGCACGCAGCGATCGCTTCAGCACCTTGCCACTTGGATTTTTCGGCAACTCATCGGTAAAGTCCACGTACTTTGGAACCTTAAATGACGAAAGGCGCTCCCGGCAAAAATCTTCCACAACCTGCTTTGTCAATTCCGCACCTGCTTTTGGCACGATAATCGCTGTCACCGCTTCAATCCAATACGCATCAGGAATGCCGATGACTGCGACTTCAGAAACACCGTCTATTTGATAAATGGTTTCTTCAACTTCGCGGCTTGACACGTTGACTCCACCTGTATTAATCATATCCTTTTTCCGGTCAATAATGGTGATATATCCTTCTTCGTCCATCACGCCGAGGTCACCGCTATGGAACCAGCCATTTTTAAACACTTCTGCCGTCTTTTCAGGGTCATGCAGGTAACCTTTCATCGTATGCGGCGTGCGGTGTACAATCTCGCCAATGTCCCCGCACGGTACTTCATTACCATCATCACCAACAATTTTCGTCTGCACGTTCAAAGTCGGGACACCTGCTGATCCAAGCTTGCGCAGCTGATCCTCCGGCTGTAATGCCGTGGCGAGCGGAGCCACTTCCGTCTGTCCGTAAAAATTCCAGAACCGTGCATGTGGCAGCCGCTCAGCAAGCTCCTTTAAAATCTCACGCGGCATAATGGCTGCACCGTAATAACATTTCTGCAGTGACGACAGATCCCTTTTGTCAAAGTCGGGGTGCCTGAGCAGCGAAATCCAGACGGTTGGCGGCGCAAACAGTTGTGTTGCACCCTCTTCTTCAATCGTTTTTAGTATTACTTCAGGATTAGCCGCTTCCAATATCACACCGCTTGCCCCAAGATAAATACTTGGCCCCAGAAACACATGCAGCTGTGCACTATGATAAAGGGGCAAGGCGTGAACCAGCACGTCACCAGTTTCCATCTTCCCATCGACAATACAGCTTACATACTCGCTGACGAGGCTTTTGTGCGTAAGCATGACCCCTTTCGGACGCGATTCCGTTCCGCTTGTGTAAAGCACCTGTACCAAATCATCGTCATGAATGGACACATCAACAAGTGCAGCTGAACAATCCGCGCGTACATCGGACAAAGCAGTCCAATCAGCCAAATCGCCTTTAAATACACCCATCGCATCCATCACATAACGCTGCCGGATATCACATCTTCCAGCCGATGCATCCAGTACAGGGGCATACTCCTCAGAAGCGATAAAAGCTGTAACTTCAGCGTGTTCCACAATGTAGCGCACATCCTCACCAGAAAGCATATAATTGATTGGAATCATTACCGCACCGATCCTGGCCAGGGCAAATTTGACAACAATGAAATCAAGGCTGTTTTTGGACATGACTGCGGCCATATCCCCTTTTTCCATGCCATCCGCAAGAAATGCCCGTGCTGTCCGGTTCACCATATCATCCAGTTCCGCGTAATTCAGCCGCTGCCCATTGTAAGCAATAGCGATTTTTTCCGGCATTCTGTCCCTTGTCCGCGTCAGTAAATCCCCAAGCGTGTTCCGCCGAGCCCTAACGAGCATACCGCCAAGATCCTCCGATACATTTGCATCTACGTTCATAATTCCACTCCTCAAGTGAATGATCGATGCTTTCATGGTCTGAATATTCCACTTTTTATTTTAATTCAGATAACATCAAAAAACAAGAGGGAACACACCTCTACAAGCAGTTAGTTGTCAAGTACTGCTGTGATTTGGGATAACCAAAATATTAAAAACCATCTCCAAGATGAAGATGGTTTTAATGTCCTGCTTGCCATGTTCTCCAGTGAATTCATTTTTCAACCAATCATCCGCCTAAAAAACTCACCCTCAATAATTAAATCAGGGAGTAAATTTTGAAACATGGAAGTGATCCCCATAATTCCAGCAATGTCCTCAGGGCTATAAAACTGATTCAAAAAATTGGTATCAATTGTAACCGGAAAAGCCATTCGTTCATGAACGAGTTCAATTGACCTTTTCTTAAGATCAGCACCAAGCAGCTTATATTCATCTGATCCAACATATGGCTTCAAGTTTTCCCAGCTTTTTGCCAAAAATGTGGGGTAATTTGCTAGTGAGCGGTAATCACTTGCGGCGTCATATGCATGATGTTTTTTAACAATATCCATGAGCAGGCTTTGGATGTACGGAGTTGTATAATTCATATCCACTAATCGAATATCAGGTAATCCTGGAGTCACTCCCGGAATTAGAAATCCACCATCATTTTTCCCGCCTTCTACAGGTCGATTGCCTAAACTTTCTGCCCAAGCGCTGGCAATTAATAATAATTTCGGATTCACATAATTGAATGTAAAAACAACGCGTCTTATTTGCTCGATAGTTGATAAATCATAAACTTTCTCCCAATTTATTTCGGGTGTATTCACACTGATGTCAGGATACCTAAGGCTCTCAGCAGCCTTTTCCATCTCAAACGTCAGCATATTGGAACGAACTTGAGTCCATGCCGTACCTAAAAAAGTTTCATACAGAGCCAATGTCCTAAAAATAAAATTAACAACAGGTACCTTTAAGACGGCCTGAATATCCTGATATATTTCTTCCAGATTTTCCTTTGCTTCTTGCTCATAAACTTCTGGTACCCCATAATCTGTGTTCAACATAACGAAGCCTCCAAACAAAAATTCCTATGCAGCTATTCTATGTTGTCAGCAATTTATTGGGACTGTAGTGCAGTTCTGAGATATTAACAATTAAAAAATCAGGCCACCACTTATGGTGAACCTGAATAGATAAAATTCTTAAATCCTTCTATATATACAACAAAAAAATGAGGGTGGCGCTATGGAAACACCACCCTACAATCACCTATCAAACACAACACGTGTATCGGCAAACATATCATGTATTCCCTGTTTCTGTTCGGTAAACGCAACAAACAAATAGAACAGGCTCATAAACCAGAATACCCGGTAAATGAACCGGCCGATGACTTCACGGATGAGCAGATCGCTCCATTTGAGCGGCTCCTGATCTTCCCGCACAACGCGCAGGCCAAAAATCATTTTGCCCAATGTTTTTCCGTAATACTTGGTCATCAGCAAAAAGTACAGATAAAAGACGATGGCCCCGGCTATTCCGATCACCGTCCAGAAACCGACATCCATTTCCCCGCCACCGATGAATTTAAAGGGACTGAGCAGGATGCCGTTTAAACTGAACACAATCAAGAGGTCAGCTAAATACGCCCAAAAGCGCATCCAGAAGCCGGCATAGCTATGGTGATCTCCTGAGGCGATTTCGGTCGTTATTTCCTGATTTTCACTCATGACGGCACCCCCTTATTTCGAGTATAAATACATCGCACGCGGCCCATTGGATTGACGAAGCAGTTCCTGGATATCCAGAAGTTCGGTCTCTTGGCCAAACATGCTTTTGACTGAGCTTGAAAGGAATTGATTCCATTCAAATCCACCTTTATATTCCACAACTTTCGCGTTTGGCCAGTCAAAATCCTTTTTCATCATGCTGACTGTATCTTCCATGGAGCCGAGCGCATCGACAAGTCCGTTGTCTGCAGCCTGGCTTCCGGTGTATACACGTCCGTCACCAAGCTCACGAACTTTCGATTCAGCCATGTCACGGCCCTCCACAATTACGTCGACAAAGTCAGCATACATGTCATCGACCATTGTTTGCAGAATGTCACGCTCCTGATCGGTCATTTCACGATTCTGGGACATGATATCCTTAAACTCGCCGCTTTTGATCGTATTGAAGTCAATACCGACCTGATCAGCAAGCTCCGCAAAGTTCATGCTTTCCATGATAACGCCTATCGATCCAGTTAATGTAGCGGGATGGGCTACAATTTTGTCAGCAGGTGCGGACACATAATAGCCTCCGGAAGCTGCTGTATTGCCCATCGACACATAAACCGGCTTATCATATTTTTCCTGCACCTTAACGATTTGATCGTGGATTTCATCGCTTTCCACGACGCCTCCGCCCGGCGTATTAACGCGCAGGATAATTCCGTCAACTGACCGGTCCTTGCCAACGTGTTCGAGCTTTTCGAGGAACCGTTCATGA